>JAJUHI010000224.1 GCA_029267955.1 Sporobacter termitidis
AAAACAATCAGAAAAACCGGTATCAGCGCCACGCGCAGCAGCGTCAGCTTGTTTGCCGTATTCATTTTAACCTCCAAATCGCCGGGAAAAACCGATGTTTCCGTAAATACAGCCGCTTTATTTCCGCGCGGGAGGATTGCCCTTCACGCTGCCCAGCGGCTCGCCGTCGTATGTGCCCTTTATTTCCACCTCATAAAACGCGCCCGGCCGGATATCCCTGCCGGTAAAGCGGATCATGCCGTCGATCTCCGGAGATTCGGCAAAGCTCCGGCCAACATAATGGGCGCCGTCAAAGCCCTCCGCGAGAACCGTCGTCACGGCGCCGATCCGGCTTTCATTGAACCGGTCCATGATATCGCTCTGCAGCGCCATCAGCGCCTCGGCGCGCTGGCAGGCCGTTTCGTGGTCCGGATATTCCATCAGGCTGGCGGGCGTCCCCTCCTCGGGGGAATAGGCGAAAACGCCGGCCCGCTCGATCCGCGCCTCTTTGAGAAAGTCATAAAGCTCCCGAAATTCGGCTTCTCCCTCGCCCGGCAGCCCGGTGATCAGGCTCGTGCGCAGGACAAGACCGGGGATTTTTTCACGCAGCCTCTTCAGCAGGGCGCGGATCTCCGCGCCGCTGCCCCGGCGCCCCATTTTGCGAAGGACGGTGTCGCTGATATGCTGAATGGGGATGTCCAGATAGTTTAAAATCTTTTCATTATTGGCGATGACCTCGATGAGCCGGTCGTCAACTTCATGGGGATACAGGTAATGCAGCCTGATCCAGCGCAGCTCATTGATCTTTACCAGCTGTTCCAGCAGCTCC
Organism: Sporobacter termitidis; assembly: GCA_029267955.1. Lineage (GTDB taxonomy): Bacteria > Bacillota > Clostridia > Oscillospirales > Oscillospiraceae > Sporobacter > Sporobacter termitidis_A. The sequence continues at coordinate 809 of JAJUHI010000224.1, forward strand.
GGCAGCCGACGCTTACCGTAAAGATCCAGCCCGTACCGGGTGGTGTCCTGGGCCACGACGATGAGCTCCCGGACGCCTCTCTGAGCAAGCTCCCGGGCCTCCTGCACGACGTTTTCAAGGGGACGGCTCCGAAAGCGCCCGCGGATATCCGGGATGACGCAGTAGGCGCAGCGGTTGTCGCAGCCCTCGGCTATTTTAAGATATGCCCACGCCTGTGACGTGGAAAGAATGCGTTTTGTTTCCGGCTCGGGCGCGTTTTTGTCGCCGAAGCCGGCGTACGCCTTGCCGTCCAGCGCCGATTTAACCGCGGCAACGATCTCGCTGTAGCTGCCGACGCCGAGAACCGCGTCAATCTCCGGTAGCTCGGAGAGTATCTCGTCTTTGTACCGCTCGGCAAGACAGCCGGCGACAATAATCTTCTTGATGCGGCCGCTCTTTTTGGCCTCGGCAAGCTCCAAAATGGTGTCGATGGCCTCCGTTTTGGCGCTTTCGATAAAGCCGCAGGTGTTGACAACCACCGCGTCGGCCTCATACGTTTCCAAAGCGGCGTCGTCGCCGCTTTGGATCTCATATCCCGCTTCCCGGAGCAGGTAAAGCATTTGTTCGCTGTTCACCCGGTTTTTCGCGCAGCCGAGGGAAATCAGCCCGATTTTACTCGTCATTGTAAAGGTCCTCTGTGTTCATATAGCGTTGGACGGCGTCCCGGGCCTCATCCCAGCTGAAGCCGCGGCGGCACAAAGCGTCCGTCAGACGCTTTTGCTCGTCCTCTTCAAGCGGTCTGCCCTTGAGCTTGGACGCCAGGTAAGCGTAGGCGCTGTCTTCCGCCTCGGGCAGCGCGCCCAGCGCCTCTTCCCAAAGCTCCCGGTCAATGCCGCGCTTGTACAGCTCGTCCCGGATGCGCTTTTCGCCGTAGCCCCGGCTGGAATAATGCCGGACGATGGCCGATGCGTACTCGTTATCGTTCAAAGCGCCGATCTGTGTCAGCCAGTCCGCCGTCTCCTCGGCAGCTTCCGGGCTCTCGCCCTTGTCAACAAGCCGCCCGATGATCTCCCGCCGGGACATCTGCCGCTTTCCCAGGATGCGCAGGGCCCGCTTCTTCGCGGCGTAAAGCCCGGCCGCTTTCTTCAGAGCCTCAAATTCCGCCTCGTCCAGCAGGCAACCCGTATAGAGGCTGTAGTCGGCGATCAGCGCCACATTCACCTGAAAGCGGTCGCCGCTGGAAAACTCGGCGGTGAAGGCGTCGGGTATTTTGTCCAGCCGGGTAAGGCTTACAAGCTCAACCTCAGCCATCAAAATCGTCCGCCGACACGTCCACGGCGCGGCCGGCCGCCCTGGCGGCGATCCGCTCCTGTGGACTCATCAGCTTGGCCGCATCCCGGCGGATTTTGGCCTCCAGCTCGTCGGCCACCTGGGGATTATTCTTCAGGTATTCCCGCAGGCCGTCGCGGCCCTGGACACGTGTTTCGCCCAGCGTAAACCACGCGCCGCTCTTTTCCACCAGCCCCAGCTTGACGCCCAGGTCGATCAGCTCTCCGGTCTTGGAGATGCCCTCGCCGTACAGGATGTCAAACTCCGCTTCCTTAAAGGGCGGGGCCACTTTATTTTTGACAATCTTCGCCCGCGTCCTGTTGCCGATGACCTCCGTGCCGCTTTTGATGGATTCAACACGCCGCACGTCGATGCGGACGCTGGCAAAATACTTCAGCGCGCGGCCGCCGGGCGTCGTTTCCGGGCTGCCGTACATGACGCCGATTTTCTCGCGCAGTTGGTTGATAAACACGACGATGCAGTTTGTCTTTGAGATGGAGCCGGCCAGCTTCCGCAGCGCCTGAGACATGAGCCGCGCCACGACGCCGACGCTGGAGTCGCCCATCTCGCCCTCGATTTCGCTGCGGGGCACCAGGGCGGCCACGGAGTCCACAACGACCACGTCGATGGCGCCGGAGCGGACAAGGGTCTCCGTGATGGCCAGCGCGTCCTCGCCGGTGTCCGGCTGGGAGATCAAAAGGCTTTCAATATCCACCCCCAGCGCGCGGGCATAGGCGGGCTCCAGGGCGTGCTCGGCGTCGATAAACGCCACCTCGCCGCCGTTTTTCTGCGCCGAGGCGATGATGTGCAGCGCCAGGGTCGTTTTACCCGAGGACTCGGGGCCGTAGATCTCGATGATGCGGCCCTTGGGCACGCCGCCGATACCCAGCGCCAGGTCCAGGGACAAAGAACCGGTGGGTATCGCCGCCACATTGACGGCGAGATTTTCGCCGTAACGCATGATGGCGCCCTTGCCGTAGGTTTTTTCAATCTGTGCGATGGCCGTCTCCAGGGCTTTCTT
>JAJUHI010000225.1 GCA_029267955.1 Sporobacter termitidis
TGTTGTTTCCCTGTAAAGCTCCTCGCTGCCGACTTTCGTATTGATAAAAGCGGCTTTTTTGTAGTTTTTAAGCCAGTTGCCCAACGTATCCATCAGATACTTGGCCGTTTCCTCGTCATACATCTCCATGTATTCTTCATAGGTTTTTACAAGGCCCAACTGCGACGGAACGCTGTCTTCCGTATCGCCGGGGTCCTTGTTGCGCTCGAGCCATCCCGCTGAGAAGAAGAAAGTGCCGGGATTATTATCAAAATAATGCTTGTATTTTTCCTTTGAACCCATGAGCAGCGTAATGCAATCGTGCGCCCTCGGCACCACAATCGGCAGCGGCGAATGGAGGCCCAATATGCCGTTGTTGCAGAGGCCGTAACACAGAAGTATCGTGTCGTACTTTTCCGCATCCACCTTGTCGATTTCACGCTGGAGCTTTTCCGACATCTTTTTCGTCCCCACATCATGGAGACCTTTTTCCATAAACGTTATATCGACGACGCTCGAACATCTGGCCGCGCACAGGCATATCTCGCGGAATAGCACCTCGCAGGCGATGAGCTTGTACCGTTTCTTGTATTCCATTGTCATTCCACCCCCCCAATCCCCTGCTTCCCAAAGCCATAGAGAGAGGATAAAACAGATTTTTACTATTCTAGAAGCATATTACTCCGGCGGGTTATGCATGTCAATGTAGAAAGGTTCGTCTGTTACTGCTGAGGCCTTTGTGCAGGTTTTACCCGTTTATGGCATACGGAAGGCAAATTTAAAATAATAATGGTGTTATAGAGATATTCACAAGAAAAAGTGACTAAATTCTTAGATTATATTGACTTTTCTTTTGGTGAATATAGAATACCAGTAGGGAAAATTTGCAAGTGAGGCAGATTATTATTTTATAACGGAGGTGGCGTAATGGCGACATGGCATGAGTATCTGATAAATGAGGGTCGTCCCCCGGCATGGCCGTATCCGGTCCGTTTCGGACAGGAGCGGGAGATCGATACCGACGTTCTGGTCATCGGCGGCGGTATCGCGGGCTGCTGGGCAGCTATCAGCGCCGCGCGGCAGGGTGTGAAGGTAGCGCTGCTTGAAAAGGGCGACGTCAAGCGGAGCGGCTCCGGCGGACCCGGCTGCGACCACTGGTGCAACGCGCCGGCCAACCCCCTCTCGCGGGTAGACCCGGACGAGTGGGCGGTACATATGGCCGACCGGCCGTACAGCAACGGCATCGGCATCCAGATCCAGTGCCGGGAGAACTATGACACGCTCCTTGAAATGGAGCAGATGGGCGGCAAGATCCGCGACACCGACGACGAGTATGTGGGCGCGGAGGGCCGCGACGACAAAACAAAGCTCATGATTTCACCGCGCTATGGGGTCCGGCACAGCTATCTGGCCGATCCCGACATGGGCAAACCGGACTACAATCCGCCGGAAAAGCGCAACAATGTCGTCATCCGCGTCTGGGGCAGCACCTTTAAACCCGCTCTCAAGAAAGAATGCCTGCGGCTCGGCGTGCAGGTATTCGACCGCGTGATGGGGACCAGCCTATTAAACGAAAACGGCGTGCAGGGCGCGCGGGTGGTCGGGGCCACGGGCCTCAACTGCCGTACCGGCGAGTTTTTGATTTTCCGCGCGAAGGCCGTTATTCTCGCCACCGCGGGCGCAGGCTCCATGTGGCTGATGAGCATGGAACACGGCGGCTACTCCAACATGCATTCGCGCAACATCAGCGGCGACGGCACGGTGATGGCCTGGAAAGCCGGCGCGGCGCTGACCATGATGGAGAGGACCGGGACCATCGGCATCGCCACCGGCTTAAAGCATAAATGGTACACCGGCGCGGGAGACGCCAGCTATGAAAACGTCCCGCTGGTCGACGCGAAGGGGCGCAGGCTCCCCTACCCGATACAGGGCTGGGAGGACGCCGGCGCGATGGTTGCCTCTCCGGAAACCGAGAAAAAGATCCGGGAAGCGGTTTTGCGCGGAGAATATGAGCTGCCGTTTTACGGCGACTTCCCGGCAATGTCGGATGTGGAGCGGCGCGCCACCTGGAATTTGATGCTGGGCGAGGAGTCCACCACCAAAATACTCGTCAAAACCATGAAAGACGGCGGCTTTGACCTGGGCCGCGACCAGCTGCTGTCCTACAAAATGATCGAAGGCCAAAGCCTGCCCCAGTGGCGCGAGGCCGGATACGGCGGCGGCGTGCTGGTGGACTGGGATTTGAAAACGACGGTCGAAGGGCTGTACGCCGCCGGAACGCAGATGTTCTCACCGGAAGATCACAGCTACTGCGCCGCCACGGGACGTTATGCGGGGCGTAAGGCGGCGGCTTACGCCAAGGAAGCAGGCAGCGACTTTAAGATAAGCCGCGACCAGATCGAACGGGAAAAGAACCGTGTTTTGGCGCCCACAAAGCGCACCGGCGGCATTGAATGGAAAGAGCTGCACAACGGCCTCACCCGCGCCATGCAGTATTTTGTCAGCGAGTTTATAACAGAGCGGCTGTTAAAAATGGGGCTCGAAGAGATCGAAAGAATAGAGGCCGAAGCGGTCCCGCAGCTGTTTGCCCTCGACCCGCACAAGCTGATGCGGTCGATTGAGGACCTGAGCATGATCGAAAACGCCAAGATCATCATCAACGCCATGCTTGCCCGCAAGGCCAGCAGCATTCCGCTGGGCCTCAACCGCATCGACTATCCGGAGCTCGACCCGCCCGAATGGGATAAGTACATAACGCTCAAGTTGATAAACGACCGGATACAGTTCGGCGAGCTGCCGCAGCGCTTCTGGGGCGACATGAAGCAGCAGTACGAGGCCCATAACAGGGATTACACCGGCGTCTACGCGCCAAGTAAATGAGAACGGAGGAGAAACGGTGTCTGAGCAAACTGTATTTGCCATTCCAAATATACAAACCCCCAGCATGCCGGTGACATTTGACCCGAAAGTCTGCAAGGGGTGCAATACGTGCGTGGAGACGTGTCCCATCGACGTTTTTATACCAAATCCGAAGAAGGGCGCGCCGCCCATCATCCTGCACCCGGAAGAATGCTGGTACTGCGGCTGCTGCGCCTGTGACTGCCCGCATCCCGGCGCGATGAAGTTCAA
>JAJUHI010000226.1 GCA_029267955.1 Sporobacter termitidis
CAGATATTAATAAATAAGTGTACAATAAGCCGGACGGCGACCCCGTCCGGCTTTTCTTCTGCCGTTTTTTGGATTGACTTTCCGCTGTGATGTCCATATGATACAGATAAAAAAAGACGGGGGCCGGACGATGGATAACGTGTTGGACATATTTGACCCTATCACCGCGGGGTGGTTTACCCGGTCTGTGGGCACGCCGACGGCGGTGCAGGAGGCGGCCTGGCCGGCCATTGCCGCCGGCGGGCACACCCTTGTCTCCGCGCCCACCGGCACCGGCAAAACCTTGTCGGCGTTTCTGGTTTTCATCGACCGGCTCATGGCGGAAAAGCGCGCGGGGACTCTGCCGCAGGAGCTGCGCGTCATCTACGTCTCGCCGCTGAAGTCTTTGGCCGGCGACATCCGGGAAAACCTCCGCCGCCCCTTGGACGGGATACTCGCAGCGGAAAGCGGCGAAGACGCGCCGGCGTGGCCGCCGCCGGAGGGCCTCTCGGTGGCCATCCGGACGGGCGACACCCCACAAAGCGAGCGGCGGAAGATGATCAAAACGCCGCCCCATCTGCTCATCACGACGCCGGAATCCCTGTATCTGCTGCTCACGTCCAAATCCGGCCAGGCGATGCTGAAAACGGCCCGGGCCGTTATCATAGACGAGCTCCACGCCCTCATCGACACCAAGCGGGGCGCGCACCTGATGCTGTCCCTGGCGCGGCTGGACAAGCTGTGCCCCGCGCCCCTGCAGCGCATCGGCCTGTCGGCCACCATCGAGCCGCTGGATAAAGCGGCGGCGTACCTGTGCGCCGACCCCGTTACCATCGTCAGCCCCCGGATGAAAAAGGACATCCGGCTGGACGTGCTGGGCGTCCCGCAGACCCATCAGCGGAAAGACTCGGTCTGGCAGGACATCGCCGATATGGTGTACGACCGCTGCCGGAACGCCCGCAGCGCCATCGCCTTTGTGGACGGGCGCGCCTACGCGGAAAAGCTGGCCTATTACGTCAACCAGCGGGCGGGCGACGGCTTTGCCCGGACCCACCACGGCAGCCTGTCCAGGCAGCAGCGCCAGGAGGTGGAAAACGCCCTCCGGGCCGGCGCCCTGCGCCTGTTGTGCGCCACCTCCTCCATGGAACTGGGCATCGACGTGGGCGAGATCGACCTGGTCTTTCAGGTGGGCTGCCCCCGCTCCATCTCCAGCGCCATGCAGCGGCTGGGCCGGGCCGGCCACAAGCCGGGCAAAACCAGCGTCATGGCCATCTTTACCCGGGCGCCCGCCGAGAGCCTGTACAGCGGCCTGGCGGCCGAGGTGGTCCGCCAGGGCGGCATCGAGTACTGCCGCCCGCCGCGCCTGTGCCTGGACGTGCTGGCCCAGCACCTGGTATCCATGGCGGCGGTGGGAGACTATACGGTGGACGAGGTCCTGGACCTGCTGCCCCGGGCCTATCCCTTCCGGGAGGTGACAAGAGAAGACGTCCGGGAGGTGCTAAAGATGCTAGCCGGCGACTACGAGCACGCGCGGGACGTCCCCGCCAGGCCCCGGCTGCTCTACGACCGCATCCACGACAGGGTGACGGGCGACCCGTACAGCCGCATTCTGGCCGTCTCCGCCGGCGGGACAATCCCCGACAGGGGGCTTTATACCGTCAAAACGGAGACCGGTGTGACCGTCGGCGAGCTGGACGAGGAAAACGTCTTTGAGTCCCGGGTGGGCGACAAGTTCCTGCTGGGCACCTTCGCCTGGCAGATCAAGGAGATCCGCAAGGATATCGTCATCGTCAGCCCCGCCGCCAAGGCGGGGGCGAAGCTCCCCTTTTACCACGGGGAGATCATGGGCCGCCGGCTCCAGACCGGGCTGCGCTACGGGAAGCTGCTGGAGAGCCTGACCGCGGCCCACGAGGCGGGCACGCTGACGCAGGCGCTTACGGCGCTGGGGCTGGACGAGCCGGCGGTAAAGGGCGCGTCGGAGGTTGTGGCCCGGCAGATCGCGTCCACGGGCGGGCTGCCGGATGACCGGACCATCATCTGCGAGCATTTTCGGGACGAAACGGGCGTCCGCCAGATCATGGTCCACGCCGTCTTCGGCAAGCCGGTCAACGAGCCGTTGGCGATCCTGGCCGCTCAGGCCGCTAGAAGCCTGACGGGCAAAAACATCAACTTCGTGGCCGACGACGACGGCTTTCTCCTGTTCCCCTACGAGGACGTCCCCCTGCCGGAGGGCCTCTTGCAGGCCATCAACCCGGACACCGTTCTGCAGGTGCTGACGGCGGTGCTGCCGGCCACGCCCGTGTTCAACATGGCCTTCCGCTACAACGCCGGGCGGGCGCTGATGATGGGCGTGCGGAAAGCCGGCCGCCTGCCGCTGTGGGTGCAGCGGATGCGGGCATCCGAGATGCTGGACGCCGCGCTGCCCAAATCCGGCCACCCCCTCATCCGGGAGACGCTGCGGGAATGCCTGGAGGATTACTGGGACCAGCAGGGGCTGTCCTTCGTGCTGGACGGCATCCGGGCCGGGACCATCCGCGTCCGGGAACTGTGGAGCGAAAGCCCGTCTCCCCTGTCCTTCCTCCTGCGGCGCCAGACGGAAGCGTCCATGATGTACGACTACTACCCCACCCCCGACGGCATCCGCGCCGCCGCCCACCAGGCCCTGGACGCGGTTTTAAACCCCGCGCCGGCGGACATGATCGCCCCGGACGCCGGGCAGCTGGCGCTGGCGGTCAAAAACGACCGTCGCCCCGACAGCGAGGAGCAGCTGCACGCCTTTCTGATGATGACCGGGGACATGACCGCGGGCGAGCTGGACGCGCCTGTCCAGTGGCTGGAGTCTCTGGAGAGCCGGGGGCGCGTACTCTACATCGAGCCGGGGCTATGGATCGCCGCGGAGCACGCTTCGGACTACGAAAACGCCTTTGCCGGCGGCGACGCGGAGGCGCGCCGGCATATTGTCCGCCGGCTGCTCCGGTACCGGGGCCCCCAGACGCCGGCGCAGGTTGCCGAGCGGTACCTGTGGACCCTGGCGCAGGCGGAGGACGTGCTGGAAGCGCTGCGGGCTACCGGCGCCGCCGTCCTGTACGACGGGCTGTATTATCACGGGGAGCTGTTCGGCAGG
>JAJUHI010000227.1 GCA_029267955.1 Sporobacter termitidis
AAGACCCCGGCGCATTTGATGCGGAATATCCCCCTGGGGAGATCATGTGTCCTTTCTGCGGCCAGACACAGCCGGCGGGGCAGAATACCTGCTCTTATTGCGGCTTCCAGTATACTTATAACAGCGGGCAGGACGCGGCGGCCGGGATATCCAAGCCGGCGTGAACATGTCGACAAAGCCCTATACGTAACTCCCGTCCTTTTCGCCGGAGGCGAAAAGCTTTTTTGTCGGCGGAGTGCGCGGGCGTGCGACAGAGACAAAAAAGGTCAAATTTCAACGGGTGGCGGAATTCATTTCTGCCACCCGTTTCCTCTAGAGCCGCCGCAGCGGCGACATCTTTCTCCCGTTTATTGTCGAAAAAGCCCAGCGAAGCGGGTTTTTCGACAGTCTGAAACCCCGCCTTGCGGTGGGGTTGCTTATTTTTTGCTGCTTTTCCGGAGGCGCAGACGCCGGAGCCGCTGGGGCCCGTTCTGCCGGCTGTGGTAGATACGGAGCTTTTCAAAGGCGGTTTCGATGTCCCGCACAAGCCGGTAAACGCTCCTGTCGTGGTACAGGGCGCTGCGGCGGTGCGTCTGACCGTACGCCTCCATGACGGCCGGGTAACGGTTGACGGCGCTGCTAACGGCGTCCTCCCAGGAGCAGTAGATCTCTTCCATGGCCTTCTGGCCCATCTCCCGGACGAGCGCCGGGTTTCTTGTCGCCCAAATCAGCGCGTCGGCCAGCGCCGGGGCGTTTTCCTCAATCAGCAGGCCGTGGCGCCTGTGGACGACGCCCTCGGCGGCGCCGCTGCCGCGGACGAGCACGCTGGGCAGGCCGCAGGCCGCCGCCTCCCGGACCACAAGGCCGCTGGTGTCAAAGGTGGACGGGAACACGAACAGGTCGGCCCTTGTAAACAGGGCCCGGAGCTTTTCCCGGTCCGAGACGGCGCCCGTAAAGACGCAGTCACTGTCAAGGCCCAACTGCGCCGTCAAACGGCGGATGTCCTCAAGATCCGCGCCGCTGCCCACAAAGAGCATTTTAAAGGGCGCGCCCTCCGCCTTTGCCAGGCGGAGCCCCTCGAGGATGAGGCGGATGTTTTTATACCACATCATCCGGCCCACATATAAAAAGACGGGCGTGCCGGCTTCCAGGCCGTATTCGCTGCCCACGGCCTCCACCGCGCCGGGCTCCGCGCCGCCCCGGGGGAAGTCCACCCCGTTGCGCACGACGGTGTATTTGCCCGTGTAGCCCAGGCTCCGGAGGTTTTCGCCGGCGCCCTCGCTGACGACCCAGACCTCGTCGCAGGCTTCGATGTTCGAGACGATGAATTTGATGGCCGCCGAGCGGAGAAAGCCCAGCGCCACGGCGTTTTTGATGTCGATGTCAAACTTGGTGTGGTAGGTGAGGACGATGGGGATATTCAGGTAGGAACGCAGCATGCGCGCGGTGAGGGTGGAGACGAAAGGACAGTGGGAGTGGATGATGTCGATATCCCTTTTCACCAGCTCCCGGATGGCGCTGGGCCAGTAGGGGATGCCGGTGCGGTACCCGATGGAGCGGGTGGTGTCGATACTGGGGTAACGGACCACGTCGTACGGATATTTGTCGACGGCGCCCGGGTATTTCGGCACCGCGACAATGGCGTTGCCGTACCGGCGCTGGATGATTTCGGCATAGTTGAGAACGCAGTTGGACACCCCGTCGATAACCGGCGGAAAAGAATCGTTGAGAAGGCAGACGTTGAGTTTTTTATCCATACTACAGCCTCTTTGGTACTTCATTCTTTTAGCCCTGATGTCAATTATAGCCACGAAGACGCCAAAAGGGAAGTTAAAAACAGATTAAAAACCGCCGGGTTGATGATTGTAACGAATGCTGGTAATATAAAACTTAATTAATTTGTGGAAAAGGCCAAAGCGGGGTTGATGGAGTATGTTTTACAGTATCCTGTTTCCGGAAAAAAAGCAGCACGACGCGCCCCGGCGGACCAGTCCGCCGGACTACTTTAAGGACCTGAACCTGGACCAGATTTTTACGGCTTATCTCATGGAGGATAAGGAATACTGGCGGAGGGGAAGAGAGGACGGGGGGCTCGAGAGCTTCCTGTACACGCCGCTGGACGACCCGGACATCGTCGCCTTCCGGCAGGAGGTGCTCCGGGAGCTGGAGGACGACGGCCTGCGATCCCAAATCGCCGGCTTTGTGGAAACCCTCAAGATTATCCAGGGGTTTGCCGGCAGCATCCAAAAGGCGATGACCTCAACGGACAGCACGCAGGACAACTATCTGACCCGGGGGCAGCTGCTGGACTGCGCGGAGATGTACTGCCGGGCCGTTACAGAGCTCCACAGGGCGCTGTCGGAGCGGACATTGCGCTCCCGGGGGCTGCGCCTGTTTTCGCAGTACCTGGCCTCGTACGCCGCCTCGGAGGCGTTCACGGCGATGCGCGACCGGGCGGCCCGGCTACGGGGCGAGTTTGCCGCAATCGAATGCTGCCTGATGATCAAGGACGCCGCCATCCGCATGCGCCCCTATGAAGGCCAGAAGGAGCTGGTGTCGGATATCCGGGAGACCTTCTCCATCTTCTGCCCGGAGGACGGCGCGTGGGAAAACCGCCTGCGCGTCACCGATACGCCGCCGGACCTGCAAACGGAGGCGGCGCTCTTAAAAATGGCCGCGAAGCTCAACAAGGAGACGTTTGGCCGTCTGGACGCCTTTTGCAGCGCGTACGGGGACTTTGCCGACGAAACGCTCCTGCGCTTTTCACGCGAGGTGCAGTTTTATCTCATCTGGCTGGATTTCATCAGGCCCTTGGAGCAGGGCGGCCTGCCCTTTTGCTATCCGAAGCTGGCCGGCGGCTTATCGCCGGTGTACAGCCGCGGCGGCTTTGACCTGTCCTTAGCTTGCAAGAAGAGCGTGAAGCCCGGGTCTATCGTGCCCAACGACTTTGAGCTGCGGCCGCCGGAGCGCATCCTCGTGGTCACCGGGCCCAATCAGGGCGGCAAGACGACCTTTGCCCGCGCCTTCGGCCAGATGCACCATCTGGCGGCCCTGGGGTTAAGCGTCCCGGGGCGGGATGCGTCCCTGCGGTTGTTTGACCATATTTTAACTCATTTTGAGC
>JAJUHI010000228.1 GCA_029267955.1 Sporobacter termitidis
CTTGACGCCCATTTTCGGGAAGGGATACACCCGTTTGCGGATATCCATAAAGCGCATGGCCAGATCCTCAAACCGGACCTCGGGGTGCTCGTAGAGCACCCACATGATTTTCGCCGCGTCCATGGGCGAACCGCCGCCGATAGCAATAATCACATCCGGCTGGAATTTTGCCATTTCCGCAGCGCCTTTGTAGGCCGTCGCCAACGTCGGGTCCGGCTCCACATCGTAGAAAACATGAAAATCGATGCCCATCTCGCCTAAAGCCTCAAAGACGGGGTCGATGGTCCCCAGCTCATACAGCGGCTTGTCCGTGACGATAAACGCCCGTTTCCTGCCCAGCTGCCGCAGCTCCGACAGGGCCGTGCCGAGGCACCCGAACTTATAATAAATCCTCTGCGGCACCCGGAACCACAGCATATTCTCCCGCCGCTCGGCCACGGTTTTCACATTCAGCAGGTTCTTGACGCCCACGTTGTCCGTGACGGAGTTGCCGCCCCAGGTGCCGCAGCCCAGCGTCAGGGACGGCGGCAGCTTAAAGTTGTAAATGTCGCCGATGGCGCCGTGGGAGGCGGGCATATTGATCATCGTCCTGCCCGTCTTCATGGTCTGCCCGAACAGCTCGATCCGGTCCCGGGATCGGGCCTGGTCGGTATACAGGACGGAGGTGTGGCCGAAGCCGCCCAGCTCGATCAGGCGGGCCGCTTTGTTAAGGGCCTGCTCGAAGGTCTGCGCCCTGTAAAGGGCAAGAACCGGCGAGAGCTTTTCATGGGAAAAGGGCTCCGATTTTTCAACCGACGCCGCTTCGCCGACGAGCACCTTTGTTGTGGGCGGCACATCGATTTGGGCCATCGCGGCGATTTTACAGGCGCTTTGCCCGACGACGGCCGAATTAATGGCCCCATTGACCATCAACACCTTGCGGACCATGTCGGCTTCCCCGGGGCTGAGTATATACGCGCCCCGTTTTACAAGCTCCCGCTTAACCGCCTCGTAAACCGGGTCCAGGACAATCAGCGACTGCTCGGAAGCGCAGATGACGCCGTTGTCAAAGGTCTTTGACAGCAGCACGGAGCTGGCCGCCATTTGAATGTCGGCCGTTTCATCTATAATAACCGGCGTATTCCCCGGACCGACGCCGATGGCCGGCTTGCCGGACGAGTACGCGGCCTTCACAAGCGACGGGCCGCCGGTGGCGAGGATCATGTCGCACTCCTTCATCAGCTGCTGCGACAGCTCAATGGTGGGATTGTCGATCCAGCCGATGATCCCCTCCGGCGCGCCGGCGCCGACCGCCGCCTCCAAAATGATCCTGGCCGCCGCCACCGTCGATTTTTTTGCCCGGGGATGGGGCGAGAAGATGATACCGTTTCGCGTCTTTAAGGCGATCAGCGACTTAAAGATCGTGGTGGAGGTGGGATTTGTGGTGGGGATAATCGCCGCGATGACGCCGATGGGCTCGGCGACCCGCATCGTGCCGGAGGCCTCGTCCCGCTCGACAACGCCGCAGGTGATCTCGTCTTTATATTTATTGTAGATATACTCCGACGCGAAGTGGTTTTTGATGACCTTATCCTCCACAAGGCCCATGCCGGTTTCTTCAACCGCCAGCTTGGCCAGCATAATCCGGGCGTTATTCGCCGCCGCGGCCGCCTGCCGGAAAATCTCGTCCACCTGCGCCTGCCCGAAGGACGCAAACTGCCTTTGGGCGGCCCGGACCTGTTTAATTATCTCCGTTAAGTCGACAGAAAGCGCATTCATCGTTCTTCTCCTTTTTGACAGATCAGGCTTTAGTGTTCCCCCGCGCCGCCTTTTTACGCCTTCTGACGCCCTCAAAGGGCGCGGCGTTTGACCAAGCGGCCCTTGACAGCGGTCGCCGCCGGTATATAATAGGAGTTGCAAATGCGAATCAGTCGCATTTAGATTTTTTATCCGTATAAATGCGGCATTCCAGGTATAAACCTTTTTTATAACGTCGCCGGAGGCTTTAACCATGAAAAAACTGTGGACCGCGCTATCGATCATCGGCATCTCCGCCCTGCTGCTGGCCGGCTGCGGCACGGCGCGCTCCGGCGACGGCCCGGCCTCCGATAAGCTGTCGGTTGTGGCAAGCTTTTACCCCATGTATGATTTCGCCCTCAAAATCGGCGGGGACAGGGTGACGGTGGAAACCCTCGTGCCGCCCGGCGCGGAGCCCCACGATTGGGAGCCGTCGCCCCCGGACATTGTCCGGCTGGAAAACGCCGACGTCTTCGTCTACAACGGGGCCGGCATGGAGCGGTGGGCCCCCAAGGTGCTGGCCGCGCTGGAAAACAAGGAGCTTGTCGTGGTGGAGGCCTCCCGCGGCATCCCCCTGCTGGAGGGCGGCCACGACGACCATGAGGAAACGGCGGCGGAAGAGGCCGGGGCGGAGGACAGCTATGACCCCCACGTGTGGCTGAATCCGATGCACGCCAAGACGGAGATGGCGGCTATTAAAAACGCCCTTGTCCAGGCCGACCCGGCGGGCAGGGACTACTATGAGGCCAATTTTAATAAATACGCCGAGGCGCTGGACCAACTGGACAGCGACTACAGGGAGACGCTGTCGGCCCTGCCCAACAGGGATATCATCGTCTCCCACGCGGCCTTCGGCTATCTGTGTGAGGCTTACGGCCTCAACCAGATCGGCATCGACGGCCTGGTGGCGGAATCCGAGCCGGACCCCGCCCGCATGGCTGAAATTATAGACTTTGCCAAAGAGCATCAGGTCAAGGTCATCTTTTTTGAGGAGCTTATAAGCCCGAAAGTCGCCCAGGTGATCGCCGAGGCCGTCCAGGCCGAAACGGCCGTTTTAAATCCGCTGGGTGGCCTCAGCGACGCGCAGCTTGCCGCGGGCGCCGATTACTTCAGCGTCATGCGTGAAAATCTGGCGGCCCTCAAGGCCGCGCTGTCCTGAGAGTATCATAAAACCGCCGCTTCCGGCGGGAGTGGGAGTTTACATGGAGCATATTATCGAGGCAGACAATTTAAGCTTCAGCTACGGCGGCGAGGACGTGTTCACCGGCGTCGGCTTTACCATCAAGCGCGGTGATTTTGCCGCGGTCATCGGC
>JAJUHI010000229.1 GCA_029267955.1 Sporobacter termitidis
AGTGATGGTCAGGTTGGCGGCGACGATATCCCCTTTACCTTCGTTGAGCGCGGTGAAGAGATTATCCCGGCTGACCGGCACGAAAACGATATGCAGCTTCAGGTGGCGCTGTTTCAGCTTTTTATCTTTCGCCAGCTGTTTATTCAGATCGTTTTCCAGCGCCATGAAAATGTCGTGCGTCGCTCCGCGTTGGGTTCCCTTATCAATAAAAAAGAAGGTTTTGCTGTAGGTGGTTAATACCCGGATGGTGCGCCGATCAAGCATGCCAGGCAGATCGCCTTTCCACGGCTGCAGCATGTCGTCGATATGGATCGACAGCGTGTTATCTTCGGTTGCCACCAGCGGCGCTTTTTCCGCCTCCGCCGCAAGCAGGATAGGGGCGAATAACAGCGTCGCGAGGCAGGTGAGCCAGGCGATAAACAGGCGTGATAGCAAGTTGGCGTTCATGGAGGAACACTCCGCAGGGGAATAGGCTTATTTTAGCAGAACGGCTGCCGTTAGCCGGATTCAATAACAGGAAAATAACGCTGATAAACCTGAACATGCCGCCGAGTATCGTTCGGCAGATTATTATTATTTGGCTATGCAGGAAGGGAAAAGAGAATAGCGAAGAAGGAAGATCTGATGATATTTCAGGGCCAGTCATAAGGCTTCCGTTTGCGTTAATTATCGGCAGATATTATTGCGGTTGAATAAACCCCAGGCAGGCCCGTTGGGCCTGCCTGCTGTGTGGATCAGGGCTGCACCACTTTCCAGATGGTATATTTCTCTTCGCCCGGTTTTACCGCCTGAGCAAAGTGCTGGTTTAAATGGCTGGCGGTGAACATTACCGCGCCGTCCGGGCCGATAGTCGGCGTATCGGGCCAGTATACGCGCTCGTCAGCGGCCAGCAGGGTGAACTGTCCGCTCTGCGGGCGATACCGGACAATACCGTTATGGGTCACATCGGTGATATAGAGCGCGCCATGCTTATCGACCACGATGCCATCGCTATTCCCGCCGACCTCACCCGCTGTACGGATGGCGGCGGCGAGTTGTCGTTCGCTCATGGCGGGATCGCGCAGCGCGGCGGTGGCGATGGTCCGCGCCGTGGTGCCGGTGGTGACCGTCCAGTAGAGGGTTTCCTGGTCCGGTGACAGCGCGATACCGTTGATGCCCAGAATAATGGGATTGCCCGGCCAGACGGTTTCCCCATGGGACGTCACCTGCAGGCCGGCAACCGGCATCAGCGCCGGGTGCTTATTCAGTACCCGGCGAACCGTCCCACGCTGAGCATCCACAACGATCAGTCCGGCCTGGTTATCCGGCGCGCTGCGCAGGCCGCTGTCGGCGATATAGGCCACCCGGCGCGCTTCATCGACCACAATATCGTTAAGAAAGCTCCCTTCACGATCGGCAACGCTGTCGAGCGGAATACGCTGCACCAGTTTGCCGTCGCTGAGCGCATAAATCATGATCTTTTGCGCCTCCGGCGGCGCCGTCTTTTCGCCGGCGACAAAGCCCTGATCTAATGCCCACAGCCAGCCGTTGCGGTGGTCGACATAAAAGCCCAGCACATTGCGCAGGTGCGTGCGGGGATCGGCGCTGATGCTGTTCGCCTCGGTGGATGGAAAGGCGGTAAGGCGTGCGGGGCCGCTCAGCGACGCGGTATCGAGCAGGCTGAGCGTAGCGGGCGCCTGGGGCGAGATCAGGCGTGGGGTACTGACAAACGCCCGGCCAGCGGCGTCAAAATGCAAGCCCGCGATGGGGGCATCGACGGAGCGCGCATCGACGCGCTGCTCCCAGCTTACCCCGGCATAACTGCGCCAGAGCGCTAAATGGGCGGGGTCGTCGGCTCCTGCCGCCAGCGCGTTCTGTCCCAGGGACAGTAGGCCGAGAATAACAAGTGAAAAACGATGCATTATGGTCTCCAGGAAGCAGAAAAACGAGAGAGGGTTGGTTAGCTCTGGTAAAGGATTTTATTAATTCCCCTGGCGAAGATAAGATGCCGGGAATGACAATCATTTGTTCTCTGGAGAACCAAATGGCCCGGCGGTTTGATTATCTTTCGGATGTGGAAGTGTTTCTGGCTGTGGCCGAGCGCGGGTCATTTACCGCCGGCGCGGTGGCGCTATCGTCAACGCCGTCGGTGCTCAGCCGGGCCGTCACCCGTCTTGAGACGCGCCTGGGATGTCAGCTGCTGCGCCGTTCCACCCGGCGGATCAGCCTGACTGAGGCCGGAAATGCTTACCTGATTCAGGTCCGCCAGGCATTTGAGGTGCTGGATAATGCCGAACGGGAGGCGCAGGGGCAAAAAGGGTCGCTGTCCGGACGCGTAAAGCTGAGCGTACCCACCACCTGGGGACACTACCGTCTGCCGCCGCGCCTGGCGCTGTTCCGTCAATTACATCCCGACGTACAGATTGAGCTGAATATGACCAACCGTAATGTCGATATTATCGCCGAAGGTTTCGACCTGGTGGTGCGCCAGGGACATTTACCCGACAGTGGTCTGGTGGCAAAAAAACTGGAGGATGCCGGGCTATGTCTGGTGGCCTCGCCGGCTTATTTACGCTCTACGACGCAACCGCTCAATAAAATAGCCGATTTGCGCCATCATTCATGCCTGACATTTATTTTACCGGCGACGGGAAAAGTTGCGGAATGGGTATTTCGTGAAAATGACCAGGATATTAACTGGCTACCGCCTTCCTCCCTGCATGTTTCTGATGATGTGCTCGGGGTAGTCTCGTTGGCCCTCGCAGGGGCGGGGATCTGCCAGAGCTATGCGTTTATTGTGCAGGAGGCGGTGGCGCGTGGGGAGCTGGTCCCTGTGCTTCCGGCATTCGCCGGACGCTCACGGCCTTTCTCGGTCGTTTACCCGCCGCATAAAAGCCAGTCAGCCGCCGCACGGGCGTTGATTGCGCTGCTGACCCTGCCGGCGGAAGCTTTGGCGACGCTCAGCGCCACATCGTCTGATACGAATGGATGAAGGCTCATCCAAAGGGACTAATACATATTGTCAATTATTTTTATTTAATCTTATTTTTTATTGTATTTTCTTTTTTTAGGTTGA
>JAJUHI010000230.1 GCA_029267955.1 Sporobacter termitidis
GATCGGCGGCTGGCGGACCCATGTGAAGGGCGTCTTTGTGGACACCTTCGCCCTCGGCGGCGACAGCGCGGTGCGGCGGCTGGAGGACAAGGCGCAGCTGCACCCCCGCCGCGTCATGCCCCTGTGCGCGGCGGCCCGGCGCTGGCCGGAGATCAAAGGGCAGCTGTCCGAGCTTTTGGACTTAAAGCGCACGTCCCCGCTGCCGCTGCACGAGTGCTTCTATCTTGTGCGGGAGCCCAGGGACCCGAATCGCTACGACGCGGACGAGCGGGCGCTGATCGAGGCCCTCAAAAAGGGCCCCTGCATGCTGTATACCCTGGAGGAGACGGCGGGCATCAGCCTGTACCGGTTTGACAGCGAACGGCTGGAGGCCGAGGGCGTCGTCATGCGCTGCGGCCTGACGCCCACGGATTTTATGCACATCAAGGGCGATTATTTAGCGTACGACAGGGAGGCGTCGGTCCTCGCCGCCCGGTGCCTGCTGCGCAGCTTCGGCCGGGAAGACACGGACGAAGCCGTTTATCAGCTGGCCGACGAGGTTTACGACCTGGTGGGGGAGCGCCTGTACGTGAACCTGTTCCGCATCCTGCTGGCGCAGCAATACCCGGAACAGTTCGCCCGGGGCCTGGACGCGCAGACGGCGTTTCTCGTCCGGCAGGGCTGGGTAAAACGCGGGGCGGCGGACGGCGTCCTCTTCCGGCAGGTCCTGGGGACGCAGGCGGCCCTGGTAGGGATCGGCGCGCCCACCCACGTTTTTCTACCCGCCGTGGCAGAGGCCATGGGCACCTCCTGCATTATCCCGGAAAACGCCGAGGTGGCTAACGCTTTGGGGGCCTTGAAGGCGGATATTGACGCGACGGTCCGGGTAGAGATTTCCAAGGGTCTGTCGGCGTCGGGCCATGTCTATTACGTCGTCCACGCGCCGACGGGGAGCACCCGGCACGAGGCGCTGGACGAGGCGCTGGACACGGCAAAGGCCGCGTCCGAGGCTGCCGCCGTCAAGGAGGCCCGGGCCCGGGGCGCGCTGGGGGAACTTGCGGTTAAAACCACCGTCAAAACCCATACCACCCAAAGCAAATGGGGCACCCCGGTGGAGCTGGGCAGCACGGTGGTTTCCGAGGCGACGGCGCGCTTCGGATAAGCGCCCGGCTGTAAAATAAAAAAATAAATCGAATATGTCAGCGATGAGAGGCACGAAGGGGGCGGCGGTCATGGATAAGCTCAATTTAAAAAAGCCATCCCGGATGATTGTCATCCTGGCGGCGCTGGCGGTTGTGCTCGGCGCGTGCTTTGCGCTGAGCCGGATTTTAAGTCCGCCGCGTGTTGAAATGAAAGCGGCATATGAAGAAAAACCGGCGTCATACAAATGGCTGGATTATTACTTTGACGAGCAGATGCCGTGGGACGGCAGCCTGGAGCTGGAAGTGCCGGAGTACCCGGGCACTGTATTTGTATGGACGCCCTATGAAGTGAAAGCCGTCGACGGCGGCGGAGAAAAAACGCTTATCAGCGGGATGCCCGTTTGGAATGTCTATCTTGCGGACCTGACCGGCGACGGGTTGCCGGAGCTCTGCGCCACGGTCAGCTTTGGCTCGGGCATCGTTGATGAGCGCATCATTGCCTATGATTATGCGGCCGGGAACCTCTATGAGCTCCAGGACCGGATGTATTATGATTACGCGCTCTACCTTGATAACGGGCGGCTGATGGTCCGACAGACAAAGTACCCCAACCCTCAGGGCGACGCGCTTGCCACGGGGGAGCTGGCAATCGCGGACGGTAAGCTGACCGCTATTGGCATTGACCGAACAAGACCGGAAGCCGGTATGGAAACCGATTGAGCCGAACAAAAACGCCCGGAAGGCTGCAATTGCAGCGCTTTCCGGGCGTTCTTTTCTGGAGCGGGTGAAGGGAATCGAACCCTCGCATTCAGCTTGGGAAAGATAAACACCGCATTATGTATTCAATCAGCTTCGTCTTGATCTTTTTGCCTTTTGACATTTCGCACCTCTTCCGTCTGCGCTTCACCCAGGAACACACCGGACAGCACCATCAATATGGCCGCAGACGAAAAGTAAATAGCTCTTGCGGAACGCGCGCCTGCGATCTCGCCGGCGCGCAACGATGCCTCGATAATCAGGTTGTACGCATCGCCGCCGACATATTCAACGTAGTCGTCATCATAGCTCCATATCCGCCTGTCGGGCGGCTCCGCAAAGCACCCCAATACAAAAAGCACGATAGACAGCACTATGCCCATGATTGCAAATGTCGTTTTCATAGAATCACTCTTTCCTCGTAAAGCGGTGTTATGTGTGGTTTTGCGCGTGGTGGTGCTGTCGGTTTTTTCATCCTGAGAATAAAGGCTGCCGATTATTAACACGCCGCAAATTAACAAGTTATATATCGAGAAAAATAATAGTTCTGTGTTTGAATCAGCTTCAAAAAACCCTATTATCGCCGCCAAAAAACAAAGCCCGCCAGATACATATCCGCCTCTTTTGTTATGCCTCGCGGCTATACAAATGACACCTGCCGCAAGTGTCACAATCCCGATAAAAAGCCCTGAAACCTCGCCGTCGATATCCAGTTGCGCAGCACCTATGGCATACATAAGCGCAACAATTGAAACTACAATAGTTATTATACCGATGATTAATCTGGCGGTTTTCATATCTTTCGCCTCTTCTTTTTTATTACAGATTATACCGCCAGTATTTTACATGTCAAGATTTGCCGAAACGCTACCTGTAGATTGTGATCTTTTTTTATAAAATATACAAAAAAGCCCCGAAGCCAGTAAATTTGACTTCGGGGTTGTATATTTTTTTAGTAATTGACCTGCTACAAACGGACAAAAACGCATTATATTATGTAGACATAATTTATTATTGCAGTTGCCAAAAAAATTAACAGCCGAAAAAGCGTTGTAAATACTACACTTTTTCGGCTGTGTTTTCTGGAGCGGGTGAAGGGAATCGAACCCTCGCATTCAGCTTGGGAAGCTGACGTTCTACCATTGAACCACACCCGCCTGTCAGCGATGTGA
>JAJUHI010000231.1 GCA_029267955.1 Sporobacter termitidis
CATCCATGAATTTGAAAAAACTGGCTAATTGGAAGTGGAGGACTTCCTTTTATCATTTCATTTCGTTAATAATTAGGATACAAAACACAGAAAACCCGGCATACGCTCACGCATAGCCGGGTTCTTCGACAAGCTGAAGGCGCGGATTTCTCCGCGCCTTGCTCATTTTTATGGCTTTTACGCTTTTTTGTTGGGGGCCACCCAGTCGATGTCCGGTCTGGCTTTCGCCCAGCCCACCTTGCTGGCCTCGACGATGGCGGCGATTTCCTCGGGGGGCATTTCGGGCGGCGGCCCGCCGGCCTGCGCGTTGTGCCTGGCCATGCCCTCCGGCGTCAGGAAATCAATCATCCTCTGCATGTGCACCCGTATGATCATCTCGCGCTCCTCGTTGGGAATGTAGATGACGACGCCCTGCTCGATGCTTTTCATGACGTGCTCGCCCACCTCGCGGATGCTCAGGCCCAGCTCGTTGTGCTTCCGGTAGGCTTCCGCGGTCTCCTGGGTCTCGTAATAACCGGTGTTCTGCAGGTGCTTGGGCCGCGTTTTGGAGGCCTCGTGGATATTGGTGTTCATGTTGCCGGGGCAGAAAGCCGTCACGCCGATGCCGTAGGGCCTGAGCGCCTCGTAATAAGACTGCATCAGATTGATGACGGCGGCCTTGGAGCAGGAATAGGGCGCCGTCGTCGGGCCCGGGCCAAAGCCGCCCAGGGAGGCGACGGCCACAATATGGCCGCCCAGGCCGGCCTTGATCATACGGGGCACAAACGTCACCATGCCGTTGATAATGCCGCCCAGATTGACGCCCACAATCCAGTCGTAGTCCTCATAGGTGGATGCTTCCGCCGGGCCGAAGGCGTTGACGCCCGCCGACTGCAGGAGAATCTGCGGCGGCGTCCCGTAGACGCGCTCAACCTCGTCCGCCGCGGCGATATAGGCTTTCCGGTCCGTCACATCCAAAAGGATGGGGTGGACCTGCGCGTCTTTGTCCTTAAAATAATCCATGGCCTTATCCAGCTGATCCTGCCGGACATCGGCGATGACCACCTTGCAGCCGGCCTCCGAGAAAATCTGCGCCATACCGAAGCCGGCGCCGGAAGCGCCGCCTGTGATAAAAGCGACTTTACCTTTAAAATCTTTCATACCCGGGCTCCTCTCGTTTTCCGTTTGGTAATGATTATATTATCAGCGCCGCGCCCCGCCCTGTCAAGTGCGGGTTCCGGTCGTGTTCTTAGGGCCGGTCCCGCTGAATATAATGGTTGAGAGCCGCCCTGCAAAAAGGCGGCAAGCAAACGGGGGCGTTATCAATGAACAGCGGCAACGTCATACTGGACTCCAGGCGCGGGGACGTCACCGGCGACGGCGTACCCGATCTTGTCTACATAACAGGGCGCATAACAGACGCCGGAGAGGCGCCTTTAACCGAGAACATCACGCTGGTGATCGAAGACGGCCGCGACGGCAGCATCCGGGCCATCAAGCCGGAACACAATGCCGGCCGCAACCCCCGGCTGTTCCTGGGCGATTTCGACGGGGACCGTGCCGACGATATAAAAATCAGCATGGAGGCCGATGTCAGCGGCGGTATGGGCAGCCATTACATCTACTCGTTTAGGGACTATGTTTTCCGGGAGCTTTTTAATTCCGACGCCTATAACGACGCGCACCAGTATAAGGTGTATTACAACGACTTTTACCGGGTCGCCGTCGGCAATATCCGGTTAAACAAGCTGTTCATGCTGGATATCAAAAACAGGGGCGATGCGTACCTGTCGCAATTATACCGGGACAACGGGAAGCTGATAGCGCCGGCAAAGGGCGCGGCGCTGCCCCTGGGGGCGCTCCTCCCCGTTGCCGACGAGCGCCGCGGCACGTATGACCTCCTGGCCCGCCAGCGCATCGCCGGCATATCGGATACGGATACCCTGGGTTATATTGAAAGCCTGCTCCATTGGAACGGGCAGGCCTTTGACGTTTTATATACGGTCGCCTCCGTCCCCGGCATGTCAATAACCGCATAGGCTGACGGCGGCCGGTTACGGAGCATAAAAGGAGCTCCCAAACGAATGATTCATTTGTTCGTTGGGAGCTCCGGTTTTATTTATTTTGCGACCGGACAATTTTCCGGATGCTGTCCTCCGAAAGGCCGTAGCTTTCGGCCAGGGACCTGTAGGATTCTCCGTTACGGTGCCGGGCGCGGATCTCGGCGTTGCGTTCAATGTAGTGCGCTCTGGCGCCGTTGCGGCTGCCCCATTTGCTTTTCGCGCCCGACAGGGCCGGGATATAAAGAAGCCCGCCGCCGGCGTAAGCCTGCACCGCCCGCAGCAGGCGGCGCGGCAGCACACTTTCGGCATTTTGATACTGCATGGTTCCTCCCGCAATCAAAGTTGTGGCATTTGATCGGCGGGGGCGGCACAAAAAAGGCCGGGATACAGATTAGCTCGCCGCCGGTTAAAAGCCGGCGCCGCCCTTTGTAGAAGCCGGATTGGGACGCGGAAAAATCCGCGTCCCGCCATCCGGACAGCCTTCCGGCAGCGGCCGCGCGCCCCCGTGGGTCGGGGTTTGCCGCCGCGCCTTTTTGCGCCGCCCGGTTCGTCCGGTTACAGGGTGCGTGCCATCGGCATTGTTATGCCGCCGCCACCTCGTAATCTGCTGTGATCAAAATCACCAACCTCCTTTCACGAGAGATGGATTGCAATGTACATCGCCTTTTCATTATAAGCCGCCGGGAACACGGCATCAAGGGAAACAACGGCTATATTCAAACTTTCCGGGCCGTTCCGGCGCAAAAAAGCCCGCGAAAGCGGGCTTTTTGCTTGTCTACTCTTTTTTATCTTTATCCGGCATGTACGCCTTACCCACAACCCAGGCTTCTACACCCGGTATGGGTTGGGATCCGTAAAAAAATGCTCGTCAACGTCCTCCGGAGCGGCGTATTTGCCGATGATAACGAAGATTTCGCTGTCCTGGCCGTTGATGGTCGAGGTGCCAAAGCCCCGGCCGACGCTGTACATGCGGTTCCAGTTATCCAGGAAGCAC
>JAJUHI010000232.1 GCA_029267955.1 Sporobacter termitidis
ACGTTATCCATCGTCCGGCCCCCGTCTTTTTTTATCTGTATCATATGGACATCACAGCGGAAAGTCAATCCAAAAAACGGCAGAAGAAAAGCCGGACGGGGTCGCCGTCCGGCTTATTGTACACTTATTTATTAATATCTGTCGGCTGCGGCGGCCAGCGCCTTCTTTTCCCGGATATCCGCAGCCAGTTCGCGGGCCGGTTTGACCACGAGCCTCTTGATAAAGGCGATGTACAGGTTGATCAGGGCGGATACAACCATGACCAGCAGGATGAAGAGGACCGCGTCCTTCCAGGACATGCCCACGGGCCTAAACATGTTGTCATAGCCGCCCATGTTGGAAAGCCAGCCCAGCGCTTCCTTGGCCGAGGCGGAGGTGAAGGATTTCATCCCCAGGTTCATCTTCCACCGGCCGATCATGCCCATATAGACGTTGATCAGATGGAAGTGGCACAGGTACATGGTGAGGGAAAGGGAGCCCAGCCGTTTCCAGATTTTCTTGTTGAACACTCTGGAAATCAGGGAGACGTTTAAAAACGACAGGCCCACGATAATCAGGATGTAGACGATCCGGCGGAAATTGTCCATGCCGATGGGCTGGTGCAGCGTCAGGGCAAAATAGCGGTAGATGGCGTACACCTCCACGAGGGAGAGGACGATTTTAGCCCCGGCGCCGAGGTTTTTCTTCGACAGGAAATTGCAGATCAAAAACGCCGTGATGCCCAGGCTCATTTCGGCGATGGCCTTCACCATCCCCGCGGTGAGAAAGCCCATCTTGACATAGAAGTCCAGCGTCATCGACGAGTTGAGGGTGAAATACACATAAAAGAGGATGCCCAGCACGGGGGCGGCAAACAGCATGAAGTCATGCCACTTGTACAGGAAAAAGGTGTAGATGTATCCGATCACCAAAAGCGCCGTCAAAAACCACATGGGTACGATGGGCGTCATGCCGTTGTTGTAGCCGAAGGGCGTGCCGACCATCAGGAGAAACTCCCATTCCGCGTTCATCAGGTTATGTATCCTGTCGCCGAAGGAGGAGGGAAACGTCGGATATACCAAAATGCCCAGCACGAGGGTGACAACCACCACCGGCATGATGGCCTTGAGCTTTTTAACGACAAAGTCCACCGCCATGGCGTGCGCCTGTTTTGCCGTCATCGGCTCCGGGTGCTCGGCATAGTAGCGCGCGGCCGATTTTGCCATGAAGAAGCCGGCGATGACAAAGAAGAACTCCACCGCGCTGGTGCCCGAGGGGAACAGCTTCCCCGTGGACATAAAGAACATCTCAAAATGATACAGGCACACAAGGATGGTAAAAACCAGCCGCCAGAATTCGACGGTGTTGACTCTCGAGCCGCGGGACTGCTCCAGAGTGGCTGCCTGCAGGGTCATAATCATCACTCCACTCCCGAATTTTTTCAAAGTATACCATACGCGAACGTCCATTCCTAGAGGGAAAGTGTAAACTCTTTTGCCGGGCGGAGAGAAAATTGTACATATTGCACAAAGAAACCGGTCGAAAAATGGCTGGACAGCCTATTTTCAAAAACGGACAGCATTCAAAAGTTGTTCATAAATCTGCCATGGAAAGGTCATAATCCTTGGTATAAATACCAAAATTCACTTGACTTATCGAAAGAAATTTTCTATAATGCATATATCTTGTCGGAATAAATTAACAATCGACCGTTTACAGCAATCGACCGGAAACGGATAACAGGAGGCGCCTCTTAACAGAAAATTTACAAATTACGGCGGCAAAAACCAAGGAGTTCCGGCAATGCCGCTGCCGTACATACCGCTTATTGCGACCCGGCCGCGAGTTCCCATGCCCATCGCTTAATCTTGGCTTTTATACCCGGACAGGGTATTGGCAAACAAACAAGTTTAGGGAGGAAATTGGATGAAAAAGGCACTCGCACTTATTATTGCGCTGGTTTTACTGGCGGCAATGGCACCTCTGGCATTAGCGGCAACCCTTGACAGCATTACGGTCTCCGTACCGGAGATCACCGGCGTTGAGATGACGCTCACGAAAGTACGAGACAAATATTCCCACGAGCCTTTCTTCCTGGATCGCAACCAGACGCCGTACTACTTCTACGTTGAAGATGGCGGCACCGTAACCTTCAATAAGGACGTCAAACTGTCGGTATTCGATGCGACCACCTATGCGGAAACCGTTCTTGATGTAGCAGCCAACACACCCTTTGATATTTCCAAAAACAGCGGCGCATCGCTGTACTTTGACACCAAGACGAAGGGGTTTGTCTGCTTCGTCAGCATGAGTGACACGCTGCGCAGCGGCGGCGCTTCCGCCTGCAAACTTGACATCAACGAGCTGAAAGTGGGCGGCGCGGCCCCCGCGCCTGCGCCATCGCCTTCACCCGCGCCCGCTCCGTCATCCGCGCCCGCTCCCGCGCCGACCAAAGCCACGGCGATACCGTCGCCGCAGAAGGTCACCGTCAACGGCGCGGACGTGGCCTTTGACGCATACAACATCAACGGCAGCAACTACTTCAAGCTCAGAGACCTTGCCAAGGCCCTGGACGGCTCCGCCAGGCAGTTTGCGGTCGACTGGGACGGCGTAAAGAACGCCATCACGCTCACGTCGGGCCAGGCCTACACGCCGGACGGCAGCGAGCTTAAGGCCGGCGACGGCAAGAACAAGGAAGCCCTGCCCTCCACGGCAAAGGTCTATCTGGACGGCGAGGAGCTCTCGCTGACCGCGTATAACATCAACGGCAACAACTTCTTCAAGCTCAGAGACCTGGGGCAGGCGTTGGACTTCGGCGTGGACTATGACCCCGCCAACAACACCGTCAGCATCGATACATCAAAAGGCTATACTGCCTGATTTGAGCCACAAGGTAAACATAATAACAGAAGGCGGGGGCGTGCCCCCGCCTTTAAGTTTGCTTTTTAGACGCATGTCCGTCTCGCCCAAGGGGGAACTCCCTCCGTCATTTGCTGCGCAAATGACACCTCCCTCAAGAGGGAGGCAAGGGGCAGAGGTGCCGCCTTACCC
>JAJUHI010000233.1 GCA_029267955.1 Sporobacter termitidis
GGGCAGCGCCTTCATCCCCGTGAAAGACACCTTTACGGCCATCTGGAACACGATTTTCGGGCTGCCCATCCCCGAGGGCATCGCCCAGCCGGTCATCGTGCTGGTACGTCTGCCCCGCGTCCTGGCCGTCGCGCTGGTGGGCGCGATCCTGTCGCTGTGCGGCGGCGTTGTCCAGGGGCTCTTACGCAATCCGCTGGCGGAAAGCTCAACCCTGGGCGTCTCCTCCGGGGCGGCGATGGGCGCGGTCATCTCCATCGCCTTCGGGCTGTCGATTCCCGGGCTGCCGGAGGTCGGCTCCATGGGGATGGCGATCATCTTCGCCTTCCTGTCGCTGGTGCTGATTCTCGGCCTGTCCTATAAAATCGACTACTCGCTGTCAACAAATACGATCATTCTGGTGGGCATCATCTTCTCAATGTTCGCAAGCTCCGTCATCAGCCTCGTGGTCACCTTCGCCGGGGACAAGGTCCACAGCGTGTTAAACTGGATGATGGGCTCCTTAAACGGCGCGTCCTACAGCGATGTCCTGGTGCTGCTGGGCACCCTTATTGTCTTCGGCGCCGTTTTACTGTCCTTTTCCCGGGAGCTCAACGCCTTCGCCATCGGCGAGGACAACGCGCGGCATATCGGCGTCAACGTGAAGCGGACGAAGTACATCATTTTAATCGCCGTTTCCGCCATGATCGGCATTTCCGTCTCCATCAGCGGCTCCATCGGTTTTGTGGGCCTGGTGATCCCCCACATGACCCGGATGCTGGTGGGGCCCAACCACCGCCGCCTCCTGCCGGCCTGCCTGTTCTCCGGCGCGACGTTTTTGATGCTGGCGGACCTCATCGCGCGCACGCTGTTAAACCCCAGGGAGCTGCCCATCGGCGTTGTCACTTCTTTTGTGGGCGCTTTCACCTTTGTCTATATCTTTTATAAAACCAGAAAGGCGAACTAAGGGATGCTGGAGGTTAAGAATCTTACGGTACAATACGGCAGCCTGAAAATCGTGGACGACGTGTCCCTGACGGTAAAGCCCCGGCAGTGGGTGATGCTGGTGGGGCCCAACGGCGCCGGCAAAAGCACGGTCATATCCGCCATCGCCCAGGGCGTCCCTTACACCGGCACGGTTTTGTACGGCGGGGCCGATGTTGCCAAAATGAAGCCGAAGCAGGCGGCAAAATGCTTCGGCGTTCTCACCCAGAACCACGCCGTGGGGTACGCCTTTACGGTAGAAGAAATTGTCCGGCTGGGGCGCTACGCCTTTTCCGGCGGGATGTTCGCCGCAAAAAACGCCGAGGACACGGAAAAGGTCAACGAGGCCCTGCGCCTGACGGGTATGGAAGCTTTCCGCCACCAGTCGGTGCTCACCCTGTCCGGTGGCGAGCTGCAGCGGACCTTTCTGGCGCAGCTTCTGGCCCAGGACCCGGAGCTTCTCATTCTGGACGAGCCCACAAACCATCTGGACCTTGTCTACCAGAAGCAGATTTTTGAGCTGATTACCGGCTGGATTGACAGGACGGGCCGCAGCGTGCTGTCCGTGGTGCATGATATCAATCTGGCGATGGCCTTCGGCACCCACGCGGTGCTCATGGACCGGGGACGGGTTGTGGATGCCGGCGACACCGGCAGCGTCCTGACGGCGGAAAACCTGGAGAAGGTTTACGCTATGGACGTCTCCGCCTGGATGCGCCGCATGCTGGGCCACTGGGCGTAAACGATGCCACGGAGGTATTGCCATGCTGCTTCACACGCTCCCCGGCGGGGACAAGCTTTACCGCCGGGACCAGGCGCTGATCGTCCGCTTTGCCGGCAGGCGGGATGTTTTAAGCACCGCCGCGTATAACGGCGGCTACCAGCGGGGCCTGACCTGGGTGTTTAACCACGACTGCAAAATTGACGGGCGCAAGGATACGCCGCTTATGGCCCCCACATACGAAGAACATATGCGCCTTGTGGCGGAGAAGCTGTCCGAAGGCTTTGCCGACGACGCCCCTGACCCGGCTCTGGCCTGCGGTCTGTCCACGGCGGCGGATATGGAAAACGTCTCAATAAAATCTGAAACCTACGAGGACCTGACGGTCACCGCCGCGGTCACCGGCGGCATCGACTGCAACGGCGGCCGCGTGGGGGACCCCGCCGGCTGGCATGAACGGGACGGCGAGAGCGTGCCGGCAATCAATGGCACCATCAACATCCTGCTGTTTGTCGACGCCAACCTCCCCGCCGGGACGCTGACCCGCGCGCTGGTCACCTGCACCGAAGCGAAAACGGCGGCGCTGCAGGAGCTTTTGGCCCCGAGCCTGTACTCTTCCGGCATCGCCACCGGCTCCGGCACCGACGGAACAATAATCGTTTCCAACCCCCAATCGCCGCTGACGCTCACCTATGCCGGCAAGCACTCCAAGCTGGGCGAGCTGATCGGCCGCGTCGTGATGGCGGCTGTGAAGGAGGCGTTGTATCTCCAGACGGGCCTCTCCCCCGCCCAGCAATTTAATATCTTCAGCCGTATCGGCCGGTTCGGGGTGACGAAGGAAAGCCTGCTGGCGAAAAAGCCCGGCATTGACGCCGGGCTGTTGGAGGCGTTGTCACGCAGAAACGACCTGGTTGTCCTCACCTCGCTGTATGTCCACCTGCTGGACCAGCTCCAGTGGGGCCTTCTGTCGGCGGAGGACGCCGCTGTCGGCGCGCGGGCGCTGCTTGGCGTCCTGTCGCCGGGCGGCGCGGCGAGCAGCGACGCCGCCCCCGGCAACCCGTTATCGTCGCTCTGCGCGGCGTATACAGACGCATTGGCAGCGCTGCTGTAGCCGCCCTGCTTTTCTATGCTGCTAATTGTCTCCTCTGTGCATACCGATAAAACGGTAGGGCGGGGGCAAAGGAACCGTAGGTTCCTTTGCCCGCCGTGCAATAAAAAGACTCTTTTGCCGTTAAAAACATCAGTTTGACATGAAATGAGTTTTACGCAACGCTTACAAGCGCTGTAAAATACCGTATTCTTGCACAGCGGCGGGGGCAA
>JAJUHI010000234.1 GCA_029267955.1 Sporobacter termitidis
GAAGAAGGGACTCTAGCATACGCTGAGCCCTTGCATAATCCGCTTCGCGCTGCAATTGCTCCTGCGAAACGCACTTCTTTTCATAATGGACTTCTGATGTTGTGCCATCGATATTTGCCATATGTGATTTACCTCCAGTCTGAGAACCTCTTTCCTCACTACCCAATGGAGCTGAGAGAGCCGTTTTGACGAAAAGGCAGCAAAAAGCCCGCCGAAGAAAAATCCTCGACGGGCCTTTGAGTGGCCTTCTGTTATCTGCATATATTGTCTGCATACCGCTTACAGATGATCGCCGCCTTCAAGGTGCTCTGCCTAATGCCGAAGCTGTGTACGCCGTTGCCTTTTATGGCGCCCGCTTCGACAAGTTCGGCCGCATCGTCCTTCCAGTAGGCCGGAACGTCGTCCATCGTCTTGTAGATCGGGTCGCTTTGCTCCTGCCACGCGTTCATGAGCTTGTTAAACGTGTCCTGCGTCATATCCTCGTCCTCCTGTTCAATTAAGGCGGCTTTGACCGCCGCGCGGAATGTGTCCATGCTCTTGCCGTGCCTCGGGAACCAGTGCATCACGTCGGCATGATTGCTGGCGATGCCGAGCGTATAGCCCTCGCTGTGGCAGATGATGTTCTGCTCCGTCAGTCCGTAGAGCTTGCAGAGATATGTGCAAAGCTCCACGGCTTCTTTGTAAACTGCATTGAAATACTCTTTGTCGCTCAGACCGTCCTCGCAGATTTCAAAGCCGATATGGGTGTCGTTTGCGCTGCCTCCGGCGTGCCAGCCCCGCATATTCCACGGCAGCGTCTGGTAGGTTGCTATCGAGCCGTCCTTAAGCTTCCCGATAAACGCGTTGACGCAGACCTCAAGTCCGCCCGGGATCGCTGTATTCCAGTTTTCACTTGAAACCGGTCCCAGCAGCCCGTCGTCCGGGCCGATATACCGGCGCAGGTTTGGGTTGCTCGCCCCCGTGGAATGGACCATGATGCCCTGCGGCACGATGGTCCTGCCCGCCTTGTAGCAGTTGTTCTGCGTCAGAAAGCATTGGTGCAGGTTCATTTACTCGTCCTCCCTGGTTTTGAGCTGCTCCAGTATGTCCTTAAGCTTTCGCGGGATGGGAAGCCCGATTCTCCCGGCGTTCTCGATGATGCTGATTCCCTCGTTTGAGAGATAAAAGAAGATGACGGCGGTCCGAAGAACGCTGCCATCCCCGATGACCTGCCGGTCAAGGATGCTCCCGACGCCGACCAGCATGAAAATGAGCGCCTTTTTGAATATGCCCTTAAAGCCTACCTCGCTGGAAACCTTTCTTTCCACAGCCGCCGCCATAAGTCCGGTAATGTAGTCGATTACGACAAAGGCGACCAGGGCGTAGAGAAAACCGTCCCAGCCGCCGAGAAACCAGCCAAAAAAGCCGCCGATTGCCGTGAACGCCAGCTGTATGCCGTTCCAAATGTTTTTCATGTTAATCTTCCTTTCCGCCGAGCAGCCCGGTAAGCTCGCCGTATTCGTCGGGAGCGAGCTTGCCAAGCGCGTAGAAAACATCCACCTTTTCGGCAAGCCCGTCCGTTATGCCTTTTTCAATAAGCCTCTTCAATATCCTGAAAAGCATATTTACACCTCCATTCCAATCGTAAGGAGCGCGATGCTGTACTCCTGTTCGATTGCCATGCGCATCAGGTTGTCGGCAACGGTCGGCAACGGAGTTTTCCCCGGTGTTTCAAGCGTTTCGGGATTAACGATATCCGCTTCAACAGGTTCGGGCGCGGGCGGGGCGGAGAACTTTCCCGTTTCGCCGTCATATATCCAGCCGCTTTCAACCTCAACGCTGTCCTTCACCTCAACGCATCGGGCCAGATACTCCGCCGAGAAGCGGTCTTTTATGGATACGCCGGGAAAATCCTTTGACCTTCCCGGCTGAATTTCATGGACGACGTTTCCGTCAACAAGGTATACATATTTCATTTAAAATCCTCCTTACCAGAACACCGCGACGCAGCCGCCCGCGCCACCGCCGCCGTAACTATATGACGAGGGCGCGTTTGACGCCGCGTAAGTGACTCCGGGCACTCCGGCGTATCCGCCGCAGCCATAGGACGAACCCCCGCGAGCGCCCGTGGAACCCGACGCGCCGGATACGGTAACAAGGCCGAGATCGTAATCATAGTAGCTGTACGCGCCCTGACCGCCTCCGCCGACTCCGACAGCTATGGAAGCGGTGCTTGTCAGCGTAATGGTTTTCGTTACGACGACACCCGAATTGCCGCCGTTTCCATTATAGCTGCCTCCGCCGCCGGCGCCGTAGCCGGACCCGCCGCTGCCCGAGCACATATATATCCCGTAGCTTGTGTAATAGCTGCCAGCGTTGGTGCAGAGCCAGCCGCCTCCGCCTCCGAAATACAGCCCCGTAGAGGGATTTGCGAAAATGGTGGCCCCGTTATAGTAATACTGGCACCTCGGCAGTACCGAATACTTGCTCTGCCCGATAAGGCATACGTTTGCGCAGTATGCCGTTGTTGAGCTTCCAGAGCTGTTGTAGTACAGGGTGTAGGATGCGGAAACATAAACGCCGCCGGTACCCGCGGTCCCGTTTGCGCCGTAAACCTTAATCTCGGTTGGCACCTGCGTCGTAGCTCCGCCGTATGAAAGGGCAATACCGCTGCCTCCGTTTCCGCCCCAGTCGATTACGCCCGGAATCCAGCCGCCCGCGCCTCCGCCTCCCGCTGTCGTGCCCATTCCGCCCATGTACATGCCGACCGTGGACTGGCTGGGATAGCCTGCGGCCCCGCCGCATCTTCCGCCGCCTCCGCCTGCCGCAGTGGCGTAAGAGCCGAAAGAGGATGTTCCGCCCGCGCCGCCGGAATAGTCCGCGCCTCCGTTGCAGCCCCCGCCGCCTCCGCCTCCTACGACAACCACCTGAATCGTGTCGCCTATATTAAGCCCATAATCCAGCGGAGAAAAAGTGCCGCTGGCATTGAACAGCACAAAGCCCACTAGAAATACCTCC
>JAJUHI010000235.1 GCA_029267955.1 Sporobacter termitidis
TGACCCGTCTGCGTTCAGGAGAGGCGCCGGCGGCAACGGCACATATACCTATACATGGAGTTCTACCGGCGGCGACGCCGATTTCAGCGATTTCTTCAACATGTTCTTCGGCGGCGCGGGAGGCTTTGAAGACCTTTTCGGCGGCCGGACAGGCCGCCGGGCGCGCAGCGCGGGCTTTGACGGCGAGGACATCACCGCCAAGGTGGAAATCGGCGTCCGCACGGCCTTCAAGGGCGGCGAGCAGACCGTGACGCTCCAGACCGAGGCCGGCGCAAAAACCGTGAAGTTTAAGGTGCCGCCGGGCATCCAGCCGGGGGAAAAGATTCGGCTGTCGGGCCTGGGCGGCCCCGCCTACGGGAATGGCAAGCCCGGCGATTTATACCTGGAGATTGTGCTCAAGCCCGAGGCGGGCTTCTCGCTCAACGGCCCGGACCTTGAGAAGACCGTCGATATCTACCCGTGGCAGGCGGCTCTGGGCGATGAGATACAGATCGCGACGCTGGATGAGCGGCTGAAGGTTAAAATCCCCGCCGGTATCCAGACGGGCGGCAAGCTGCGGGTGGCGGCGCGGGGGTATCCCGCCAAAAACGGAAAACGGGGCGCATTGAGCCTTGTTGTGCGCATAGTCAACCCCGCGCGCCTGACCGATGAAATGAAACAGCTTTATCAGCAGCTGGCGCAGGCGGCCAAAAACGCAGGCGCCGGAAACTAAGGAGAGGGAGGGAGTATACCATATGAATATAGAGAAATTTACACAGCGCGCCCAGGAGGCTATTGCCGGCGCTCAGGAGGTGGCGCTGCGCCGCTCGCACCAGCAGGTGGACGGCGAGCATCTGCATTACGCGCTTTTAACCCAGCAGGACGGCCTTATTCCCAGGCTTTTGGGCATTATGAACGTGGACACGGATACGCTGCTGACGGATCTGGAGCTGGAGCTCCGGAAGATACCGGCGGTGTCGGGGGGCGGCGCCAGCCTGTACGCCACGCGGCGCTTTTCCGAGCTGCTGCTTAAAGCGGAGGACAGCATCAAGCGCTTCGGCGACGCCTACGCCGGGGTGGAGCACCTGTACCTGGCGCTGCTGGGCGAGCGGAATTCGCCGTCGGCAAAGCTGTTTGCCCGGCACGGGGTGTATGAGGAGACGTTTCTGGCGGCGCTGGCCGACGTGCGCAAGAACCAGCGGGTCACGTCCCAGAACCCTGAAACCACGTATGACGCGCTGCGGAAATACGGCACGGACCTGGTGGAGGCCGCGAAAAACGGGAAGCTGGACCCTGTGATCGGGCGCGATCAGGAGATCCGCCGGGTGGCGACGATTCTGTCCCGGAAAACGAAAAACAACCCGGCCCTCATCGGCGAGCCCGGCGTGGGCAAAACCGCCGTAGTGGAGGGGCTTGCCCAGCGCATCTGGAAGGGCGACGTGCCGGAAACGCTCAAGGACAAAACGATTTTTGCCCTGGATATGGGCGCGCTCATCGCCGGGGCCAAGTTCCGGGGCGAGTTTGAGGAGCGCCTCAAGGCGGTGCTGGACGAGGTCAGCAAGTCGGACGGGCGCATCATCCTCTTTATTGATGAGATGCACAACATCGTCGGCGCGGGCAAAACAGAAGGCGCCATGGACGCCGGCAACCTGTTAAAGCCGCTGCTGGCCCGGGGCGAGCTGCGGTGCATCGGCGCGACGACGCTGAACGAATACCGCCAGTATATTGAAAAGGATGCGGCCCTGGAGCGGCGCTTTCAGCCCATCATGGTCAGCGAGCCCACCGTGGAGGATACCATCTCCATCCTGCGGGGCCTCAAGGAGAAATATGAAATCCACCACGGCGTGCGCATTACCGACGCGGCGCTGGTGGCCTGCGCGGTGCTCTCCAACCGATACATCAGCGACCGGTTCCTGCCGGACAAGGCCATCGACTTAATGGACGAGGCGGCCTCCATCATCCGTACGGAGATCGACAGCATGCCGGCGGAGCTGGATGAAAAAAGCCGCAAGGTGATGCAGCTGGAGATCGAGCGGGAAGCCCTCAAAAAAGAGACCGACCGGCACTCCAAGGAACGGCTGGCGGCTTTGGAAAAGGAGCTTTCCGACGTCCGGGCGGCCTATGAGGAGATGTACGCCAAGTGGCAGGAGGAAAAGCAGAATATCCAGAAGGTCACGAAGATCAAGGAGGAGATTGACGGCGTTAAGGCCGCCATCGAGAAGGCCGAGCGGGACTATGACCTGAACACGCTCACCGAGCTGAAATACGGCCGGCTGCCGGAGCTGGAGAAGGCGCTGGAGGCCGAGCGCACCAAGGCCCGGGCCGGAAAGAACGCGCTGCTGCGCGAGGAGGTCACCGAGGCGGAGATTGCCGAGATTGTGGCCAAATGGACCGGCATCCCCGTCACGCGCCTGATGGAGGGGCAGCGGGAGAAGATTCTGCGCCTGGGCGAGACGCTGCACCGGCGGGTCGTCGGCCAGAATGAGGCCGTGGACGCCGTGGTCGACGCGATCCTGCGCGCCCGGTCGGGGCTTTCCGACCCCAACCGGCCAACGGGCTCCTTCCTCTTCCTGGGGCCCACGGGCGTGGGTAAGACGGAGCTTGCAAAGGCGCTGGCGGAGGCCCTCTTCGACAGCGAGAAAAACATCGTCCGCATTGACATGAGCGAGTATCAGGAGAAGCACACCGTCTCCCGGCTTGTGGGCGCGCCGCCGGGCTATGTGGGCTATGAAGCCGGCGGACAGCTCACGGAGGCCGTCCGGCGCAAGCCCTACAGCATCGTCCTCTTCGACGAGATCGAGAAGGGGCACCCGGACGTGTTCAACACCCTGCTGCAGATTTTAGACGACGGCCGCCTGACTGACGGCCAGGGCCGGACGGTGAACTTTAAAAACACCGTTGTCATCATGACCAGCAATATCGGCAGCCAGTATCTGATGAGCGGCATCGACCGGGAGGGCAACATCTCCGAGGAGGCCCGCAA
>JAJUHI010000236.1 GCA_029267955.1 Sporobacter termitidis
ATCTCCCAGATAAAAAGCGACAGCCCCCACACCAGCAGGAGCATCACGGCCATGCCCCCCAGCAGAATGTACCGCTTGCGCAGCCGCCAGAGGGTAAAGGGCACGCCCTTTTTCTGCACCTGCCGGATTTCAAAGCCCGCGCCGGGGGCCAGGGCCTTCAGCTTGCGGTAGCCGGCGGGGTGCATGGAGACATGTACCTGCGTGGCCGACTGGCGCTCCAAGTCCCAGAACTCGATATCATTTGCAGCGCAGGCGTTGACAAGCCGTTCCGGATAGGGGCAGTCTACCGATACGCGGACGATGCCGCGCAGATAATTCACCGCTTTTTTCATGTTGGTTTCCTCCGTATACCGGGTTTGAGGGAAGACGTCCGGGGCGCCCGGTCAGTCAAACTCTATGCTGACGATGAAGCCCTTGATTAAAAGCTCGTCGGCGGTCATGGAGCAGATCTCCAGCTCCTCCCCCCGGAGCTTCACCAGCTGGCTGCCGCCGTTGACGACGATGGCGTTGTGGTCGTATTCCAATATGCCCTTGTGGCATTCAATATGCACGCGCCTGTTGCCGGTAACCGTCAGCTTGGGCATACCGGAGATCACTTCGCCGGGCAGGTCAAACACGTCGACGGCCTTGTCGACAAGACTTCTTTTTTTGCTGTCGTTCTTCATCCGATGGCGATGCCTCCCCTGCTCTTGTCTTGAATCATATTTATGCGCCCGGAGGAAAAAATAGGCGTTTTAAAGCATATGCTTTTAAAACGACGGTTCTCCGTTATGTAAAGGTGGTGCCTTTATGCGTCGTTTGCTGCAGGGCAGGGTCTACGATACGGTCGTCTGCCTGTCGCTCCTGGTCGCCGTCGCCGCGCTGGTCATTTTCCCGCAGGACACGGTCACGGCGGCGAAAAACGGGCTGAATCTCTGTCTGAACGTGATCATCCCGTCGCTGTTCCCCTTTTTTGTCCTGTCGGCGCTCACCGTCCGTCTGGGCATCGCCCGGCGCTTCGGCCGGGTTCTCGAGCCGGTGATGCGCCCTCTGTTCAACGTGGGCGGCGCGTGTTCGACGGCTTTCGTCCTGGGGTTTATCGGCGGGTACCCGGTGGGGGCGAAAACCGTCATCAACCTGTATGAAAACGGCGCGTGCACAAAAACGGAGGCCGAGCGGATGCTGTCGTTTTGCAACAACTCCGGCCCGGCTTTTATTTTCGGCGTGGTGGGCGCCGGCATCTTCTCCAGCAGCAGCGTCGGTTTGCTGCTCTATCTGGTACATACGCTGGCATCCGTCTGCGTGGGGCTTGTCTTCCGGTTTTGGGGCAGGGATCGTGACAAAAGGCGCTCTACTGCCCTGATGGCGCCCGGCGCGCCGGCCCCGCCGCCGTCCAAATTCACCGGGGCGTTTGTGGAGGCGGTAACGTCGTCTTTTCAGACGACCTTAAACATCTGCGGGTTTGTGATTTTCTTCACGGTGTTTATCAAGCTGCTGTTTCTGTCGGGGCTTGTGCCGCTGCTCGCCTCCGGGATCGGCGCGGTGTTTGCCCCCTTCGGCTTTGACAAGGTCTGGGCGGAGCGGCTGCTGACGGGGTTTATCGAGCTGACCAGCGGCGTCTGGACCCTGTCGGGCGCCGCCGGCAGCCTGCCCCAGTCCATGGCGATGGCGGCCTTTATGCTGGGCTGGGCGGGGCTGTCCGTCCACTGCCAGGTGCTGAGCTTTATCGGCGGCAGCGGGCTGTCGGTGCGCACCTACATCTGCGGGAAGTTCCTGCAGGCCAGCCTGTCGGCGGTGTTCGCCTACTTCATCTCCCGGGTATTTGTATTTAAAGCCGCCACGGCGGTGTATTACGCCGAGCAGGTGAAATCCTATGCCATGGTGGATTTTGTGTCGGCGCTGCTGACCGCCCTGTGCGGTTGCGGGCTGCTGATCGTTCTGTTTGTCTCTGTGGCGCGCAGGTCAGGCGCGCGGCGGAAAAGGCGGCTTGTAAGATAAAAACGCCGCCCAAAGGAGGGGCGGCATTTTTCTTTATGTATTTACGGATTTTCGCGCAGATCGATGATGGGGCTGCTGTCGCCCTGCACCTGCGGGAGCTGCCCGTTCCACTTCTGGATCTTCTGGTATTCCAGATACGCCTCCGACTGGGCCAGCTGGCGCTGGATGATCTCGATGGCGTAGGCCTCGGCTTCGGCCTGGGCCCGGGTGGCGTCGGCCTGCGCCTGGGCGTTGACCACCTTCTGCTCGGCCTCGATCTTGATGCGGTTGAGGTCCTGCTGGGCCTTCAGCGCCTCCTGCGCGGCCGTCTGCTTGGCCTCGATGGCCGCGTTGAAGGCCTCGGAGAACTCCAGGTTTGTGATGTTGAAGACCTCGATGGCAAGGCCGAAGGAGCCGATTTTCTCTTCGAGCTTATCGGCAATGCTGGTGGAGACGAGCTGGCGCTTTGTAATCAGCTCCTCCGCGCTGTACTGGGCCACCACCGCCTTGACCGACTCCTGAATGGCCGGGACGACGATGATGTCTTCATAGCCGCGGCCGACGCTGGCGTACAGCTGGGGCGCCTGGGACTCTATTACGTGGTAGTTGACGACGATGGTGGTGGAGATGGTTTGCAGGTCCTTGGAGGCGGCGGCGCAGACGGCCTCCACCTTCTGGGTCTTTGTGTTCATCTTGGTGACGGTGGTCACAAAGGGGATGACGGCGTGCAGGCCCTCCGTCAGGGGTTCGTCCTGGACGGCCCCGAAGACGGAAACGACGCCCACGGTGCCGGAGGCGATTGTCGTGAAGCTCGACGCGGCCAGAAGAATCAGCAGCAGGACGACGACCGCGGCGGCAACGATCCGGCGGACCTTCTTCGGCGACGGTTTGTTGATGGTTTGTGTATCCATTAAATAGTCACATCCTTGTCTTGTAATCCTGACCGATTATAGCAAACGTTTCCTGTCCCCGTCAAATATTGCCGGGTTGGAC
>JAJUHI010000237.1 GCA_029267955.1 Sporobacter termitidis
CTCGCTGCTCCAGACCTCGATTTTCTGCATCTCGTGGGAGGTCCGGAAGCCGTCGAAGAAGTGCAGGAACGGCATGTGCGTCCGGATGGCCGTCAGGTGCGCCACGGCGCCCAGGTCCATAACCTCCTGGGGGTTGCAGGATGCCAGCATGGCTAAACCCGTCTGGCGGCAGGCCATCACGTCGCTTTGATCGCCGAAGATTGAAAGCGCGTGGGCGGCCACGGTTCTGGCCGACACGTGGATAACGGCGGGCATTTGCTCGGCGGCCCATTTGTACATGTTGGGGATCATCAGAAGCAGTCCCTGTGATGCGGTGAACGTGCTGGTGAGCGCGCCGGCAAGAACCGAGCCGTGAACGGCGCCGGCCGCGCCGCCTTCCGATTGCATTTCGACCACTTTGACCGTCTGGCCAAAAATGTTCTTTCGGCCTTCCGCCGACCATTTGTCCACATATTCGGCCATCGTTGAAGACGGGGTAATCGGATAAATTGCTGCAACCTCTGTCAAGGCGTATGCAACATGAGCGGCCGCATTATTGCCGTCCATTGTCTTCATTTTACGTGCCATAGGTGACCTTCCTTCCCTTGGTAGATTATTGCGTCCGGTAATATTTTGCATGAGCGTATAGTTAATCCATTATAACATTGCCCCAAGAACGTGTAAATCGTCTTTTTCCATGAATTACTTGCAATTTTAAAGGGCCGGCGTTGCAAATTGACAACCCGGACGGACAATGCCGTTGACAAATTTTACCCGTTGGGCGAAAATATCAGAGATAGCTGCCGTAAGTTCTCACTCCATCATATCCCGAAACAGCGGGTCTATGCCAGTTTGTTTGGCGGCAACTTAAAAAACCGAATGCGGGGTCAGCACATGCGCATCCAGAAAGCACTGCCGGAGCATATCGATATCGTCCGCGGGATCGTCCGGGAAACGATTGAAGCCGTCTTTCCCCACTATTATCCGCGCGGCGCCGTCGATTATTTCCTTGAGCACCATAATGAAAGCGCCATCCGCGCGGATATCGACGCCGGCCATGTTTTTATCCTCAGGTCGGCGGACGAAGTTGCCGCCACGGGCACAATGAAGGACGGCGAAATTTCCCGCCTGTTTGTACTGCCCCGGTACCAGAACCAGGGCCTGGGCCGCCGGCTCATGGACTTTTTTGAGCACATCCTCTTCCGCGCCTGCGACGAGGTCCGGCTGGACGCATCCCTCCCCGCGCTGTCCTTTTACCGCAGGCGGGGGTACAGGGAAACGGAATATCATAAGGTAAAAACGAAAAACGGGGATTACCTCTGTTATTATATGATGTGTTTATCGCGCCAATCCGCGCCCCGGATTGAGCTGGAAATCAACTACGACGGCCGGCGTTTTGTCCCGCTGCAGAACACCCCCAACGGCGAGGTCAGCGGCGAAACGGTGTTTAGTTACCATCAGGAGGGCGGCAAGGTATGGGCGGACTATTCGGGCGGCGGCGTTGTCAAGGGCCTTCTGACCGGCAATGTGAAGCCCGACTACAGCCTGGAATTTGCCTATGTCCATTTAAACGACGCGGGGGACGTCCGGGTCGGCGAATGCCGGAGCTTCCCGGAGCTCCTGCCGGACGGACGGCTCCTGCTGCACGAGGCCTGGCAATGGCTCACCGGCGATGAGAGCGCCGGGGCGTCCACCCTGATTGAAACGGAATAAACGGCGGAGGGCGGTGCCGTTATCAAGCAGTATGTCAGTCAAATCAGTTTAAAGTCGTACCCGGCGGCAGACTCCTATCTGCACGACCTGCCGGTCGTCCGCAATCTCCAAAAGCTGGGCGTACTGGAGTTTCACAGCCCCGTCGTCATCTTCGTGGGCGAAAACGGCACCGGCAAGTCAACCCTGCTGGAGGCCCTGGCCGTCTCCCTCGGCTTTAACCCGGAGGGCGGCACGCGGAACTTTAACTTCAGCACCCGCGCCACCCATTCGGAATTGCATGAACATTTACGGATAGCCCGCACCGGGTATCCGAAGGACGGATTTTTCCTCCGGGCGGAGAGCTTTTACAACGTGGCGACGAACATCGAGCAGCTGGACGAGGAGCCGTCCTTCGGGCCGGCGCTGATTGAAAGCTACGGCGGCGTGTCCCTGCACAAGCAGTCCCACGGGGAGAGCTTTTTGGCGCTGGTGCAAAACCGCTTCGGCGGCCGGGGCCTTTACATACTCGACGAGCCGGAGGCGGCGTTGTCCCCCTCCCGCCAAATGACGCTCCTGGCGGAAATGCACGCCCTGGTCAACAAGGACTCCCAGTTTATCGTATCGACCCATTCGCCCATCCTTCTGGCCTACCCCGGCGCCCAGGTCATCGAGCTGACGCCGGAAAATATCAAAACGGTGCCCTATAAGGAAACCGAACACTTTAAACTGACAAAGCAGTTTCTGGGCGAGCCGGAACGGATGCTGAAATATCTGCTGGCGGACGAAAACACATGACGGCAGCTCTTCACGCCGTCCATGGAATAGGAGTTTAAAATGCGCATGCCCGATTCATTCTGGACCGCGCTGGACGCGCTGGTCGCCGCCTCCCAAATCGTCATCGACCGCCCGAAAGGCAGCGCCCACCCGCGCGTGCCGGATATCGTTTACGTGGTTGATTACGGTTATCTCGCTGAAACGACGGCGATGGACGGCCAGGGGATTGACGTTTGGCGGGGGACGGACCCTGCGCAGCGGATTGACGCCGTGATGTGCACGGTGGATTTATGGAAAAAGGATGCGGAGATCAAAATC
Source organism: Sporobacter termitidis (assembly GCA_029267955.1). GTDB lineage: Bacteria > Bacillota > Clostridia > Oscillospirales > Oscillospiraceae > Sporobacter > Sporobacter termitidis_A. Next base: position 2,764 of record JAJUHI010000237.1, read on the forward strand.
CTGATTGGATGCACCGAGGAAGAAAAGGCCCTCATCAATGATTTTACCAACAACTCACCGTCCATGAAAGGGATAATGGTCCGGAGAGATGATTAGGCCCGCCACGATTGACGACGTTTCCCGCATCGCCGAGATTCTGATTTTCGCCAAGCGGACGGCATACCGCCCGATTTTTCAAAA
>JAJUHI010000238.1 GCA_029267955.1 Sporobacter termitidis
CCTTCAGGCGCGGGTCATACCGCAGCATGTTCCAGTAGCCGGCTTCCACGGCGTTTTTCATCTCGGTGATGGATTTGCCCATACCGGCGCGGATACCGTGGTTGATGCAGGGGGCGTAAGCGATGATGAGGGAAGGACCGTCATAGCTTTCCGCCTCCAGGAAGGCCTTCAGCGTCTGCTGATAGTTGGCGCCCATAGAAATCTGCGCCACATAGACATAGCCGTAGGTCATGGCAATCTGGGCCAAATCCTTTTTCTTGATGGATTTGCCCGCCGCGGCAAACTGGGCCACGGCGCCGGTGGGCGTCGCCTTGGAGGCCTGGCCGCCGGTGTTGGAGTAGACCTCGGTGTCAAAGACCAGGATGTTCACATTCTGCCCGGAGGCGAGCACGTGGTCAAGGCCGCCGTAGCCGATATCGTAGGCCCAGCCGTCGCCGCCGAAAATCCAGACGGAGGGCTTGACAAACTGGTCGCGGGCGTTGTACAGGGCTTGCAGCTGGGTTCTGTAGGGGAAGTCGCCGGGTTTGGCGAGGGCTTCCTCCAGGGCTTTTTCCAGCACCTTGCCGGCCGCCTTGGAGCCTTCGCCGTCATTAAAGGCGGCAAGCCAGTTGTCGATGGCGGTTTTCAACCCGGCGTCGGTAATCTTTTCCGCCAGCGCGGACGCCGTCAGGCGCACGCCCTCCCGGCGCTGCTGGGAGGCCAGGGCCATGCCGAGGCCGAACTCGGCGTTGTCTTCAAACAGGGAGTTGACCCAGGCGGGGCCCCTGCCGTCTCTGTCGACGGTATACGGTGTTGTCGGCGCGCTGCCGCCCCAGATGGAGGAGCAGCCGGTGGCGTTGGCGATATACATCCGGTCGCCGAACAGCTGGGTGACCAGGCGGGCATACGGCGTCTCGCCGCAGCCGGCGCAGGCGCCCGGGAACTCCAGAAGCGGCTTTTTGAACTGGGAACCCTTCACGGTATTGGGCGCAAAGCCGGTGTCCTTGTACTTGGTGTGCTTTTCGGCGTAATCAAAGGATTTCTGCGTGGCGGCCTCTTCTTTCAGGGGCTTCATGACCAGGGCCTTGTTTTTTGCCGGACAGACGTTGGCGCAGGAGCCGCAGCCGGTGCAGTCAAAAACGGTGGGGATGATGGCAAACTTGTAATTCTCGTTGCCCTTGCCGGTCATCGGGACCATCTTGGTGCCCTCGGGAGCGTTTTTCGCCTCCTCCTCGTCGAAGACAAAGGGCCGGATGACGGAGTGGGGGCAGACATAGGCGCACTGGTTGCACTGGATGCAGTTTTCCGGTATCCAGCAGGGGACGTCAATGGCGATTTTTCTCTTCTCATAGGCGGCCGTGCCGGACGGAACGACGGCGCCGCACTCCAGGTCGAGGAAGGCGGAAACGGGGAGCTTGTCGCCCCGCATCATGTTCATGGGCTCCATGACATTGGTGAGATACTTCTTGAACTCCGGCCCACGGTCCGTCTCCACCTCCGGCGCCGGCTTGTCGGCCCCGGGGTTTTTCCAATCGGCGGGAATCTCGATTTTCACAAGGCTCTCCAGACCGGCGTCGATGGCCTTGATATTCATGTTGACAACGCTCTCGCCCTTGCGGCCGTATGTCTCGATGACAGCCTGCTTCATATACTTGACGGCGTCGTCAATGGGCAGGATCTCCGACAGCTTGAAGAAGGCCGCCTGCAGGATGGCGTTCGTCTTGTTGCCGAGGCCAAGCTCCCGGGCGATTTCTTCCGCGTCGCAGGTGTACACGCGGATGTTGTTTTCGGAAATATATTTCTTGGCCGCGGCCGGCAGTCTCCGGCCCAGCTCCTCGGCATCCCAGGGACAGTTGGCCAGGAACACGCCGCCGGGCTTGACATCCTGCACCATGTCGAATTTCTCCAGGTACGACGGGTTGTGGCAGGCGACGAAATCAGCCTTGGAGACATAATAGGTTGACTTGATCGGGCTCTTGCCGAAGCGCAGATGGCTGATGGTCACGCCGCCGGACTTTCTGGAGTCATACTGGAAGTAGGCCTGAACCTTCAGGTCGGTGTGGTCGCCGATGATTTTGATCGAGTTCTTGTTGGCGCCGACAGTGCCGTCGGAACCGAGGCCCCAGAACTTGCAGGACTTGATATCCGCCGGCGTCGTGTCCGGATCTTCGGTAACCGGCAGCGACAGGTGCGTCACATCATCGGTAATGCCGATGGTAAAGTTGTTTTTCGGCTCCTTTTCCTGGAGGTTCTTAAACACGGCGATAAGCTGTCCGGGCGTGGTGTCCTTGCTGGCCAGGCCGTAGCGGCCGCCCACCACCTTGATGCCGCTGCCGCTCAGCGCCGTGACCACATCCAGATACAGCGGCTCGCCCATGGCGCCGGGCTCCTTTGTTCTGTCCAGCACGCCGATGGCTTCCACCGTCTTGGGCAGGACGCTCTTGAGGTGCTTGACGCTGAACGGGCGGTACAGCCGGACCTTCACAAGGCCCACCTTCCGGCCGGCGGCGTTCAGGTAGTCGACGACCTCCTCCGCCGCATCGCAGACGGAGCCCATGGCAACGATGACGTGTTTGGCGTCGGGGGCGCCGTAATAGTTAAAGGGTTTGTAGTCCGTGCCCAGCTTTTTGTTGATTGTGTTCATATACTCTTCAACAGCGTCGGGCAGGGCCGCATAAATGCCGTTGAGCGCCTCGCGGCCCTGGAAGTAGATGTCGGGGTTCTGGGCCGAGCCGCGGAGCACCGGGTGGCAGGGGTTGTGGGCCCGGTCGCGGTACCTCTGCAGGGCCTCGTAGTCGACCATCTCCGCCAGGTCCTCGCTGCTCCAGACCTCGATTTTCTGCATCTCGTGGGAGGTCCGGAAGCCGTCGAAGAAGTGCAGGAACGGCATGTGCGTCCGGATGGCCGTCAGGTGCGCCACGGCGCCCAGGTCCATAACCTCCTGGGGGTTGCAGGA
>JAJUHI010000239.1 GCA_029267955.1 Sporobacter termitidis
AGAGGATGGTACAGTCGTTGCCCTGGGCGGTATGGGTATCCGCCAGAGCCTTGTAGGTTTCAGCGGTTAACAGCGGCATGTCGCCGTAGCAGACGAGGACGGTGCCGTCAAAGCCGTCCAGCGCCTCCGCCGCCGCCATGACGGCATGCCCCGTCCCCAGCTGCTCCTCCTGGACGGCGCAGCGGTAATCGGGGAAATACGCCTGGACGGCTTCTTTTTTGTAGCCCACCACTAGGATGATATCTTCCGCGGGGATAAAGGACAGGCCGTCCAGCACATAGGCCAGCAGCGGCCTGTCGCAGGCTCTGCGCATCACCTTGGGCAGGTCGCTTTTTTCCGAATGGAGGCGGGTGCCCTTGCCGGCTGCCAGTACGACGGCTTTCATACGATGAGACATAACGCGGATTCCTTTCTCTAATCAATGGCGATGGTCGGCGCGCTGGTTTCGGTGATCCGGCGCACGGTGTACTGCTTTTCTGTTAAGTAATCCATCAGATACTCGATGGTGTGAAGGGAGCCCTCCGTGCAGGCAAACTGAAGGCTCTCCCGGCTGCCGCTCAAGACGCTGAGCCTGGAGATGACCGACGAGAACGCCGGCGTCTTTGCCGCGTCATACTGCCGGGTGGGGTGCCAGTAGACAAGGCCGTGCTCGCCGGCGGTGTTTTTGGCGTCCGCCCGGACGCTCTCCGGCGAGGAGACCAGCAGCGTGCGCTGCTTGGCGGCCTCGTACAGCAGTCCGGCGGCCTCAAGGTATTCCGCGTAGGCGCCGGTTTTGAGCCAGATGCCGACGGAGTGGCCTTCACCGGCGGCGCGCCGCAGGGAATCGGCGTTGCCGGCGATTTCGTCGGCGGCGACGAAAAAGCAGCAGCGGTAACCGTAATCAGCCGCCAGGTCGAGAACGCTGTCCAGCATGCCGCCGGACAGGTTGTAAAAGCTCAGGTAGATGGTCACACGCTCGTAGGTCTCCTGGCCCGGCGTTGTCGGCGTGGCGGGCGTCGCGCCCGGGCTCGGTGAGGCGCCGGCGCCGGAGTCCGCGCCGGTGTAGTCGTTGTAATACTTTTGGAGCAGGAGCTTGTTCGGGTAGTAGTTGGGCAGGGAAAGGTCGTTAAAAATGGCGGCGGCGCTCTTCACCCGGATGATGGGCGCCGGCTCGTGCTGGATGACCGTCAGCTCCAGCGCAAAATAATCGCAGACCCGTTTCGCCGGCAGATAAATCGTCCCGTTGAGGGAGATCGCCGAAAAGTACTGCTGCTGGAGGTGCTCGTCATAGGTCAGGCCGCTTTCCGCGTCAAAGATCAGCTGCTTTGCGCCGGAAAATACGATGACCCTTTTCAAATCGCTGGACGGGGCGAAGTAAACGCCCAGCTTTTCGCCGGAAAACACCGTAAAGGGCAGGTACAGCACATTATTGATATAGGTGGGCATGGTCTCGTCCTTCAGCGGGAGGATCTCGTCGTTGACGGCCGTAAAATAAACGTCGTTGGCCGCGCTGACGGACGGCAGGATAAGGCCGGTCAGGATGGCGACGGCAATCAGCAGGACAAGAATTTTCTGTTTGATGGCAGACCGCCCTCCCTTCATAAAGACGCGCAGAGCATGTGCCAGTTCTCCTCCCGGCGGGCGTTGAGAATCCGCAGGCCGCTTGTTTCAAGCGCATCCCGGACCTCCGCCTCGCGCCCGTCGATAATGCCCGAGCAGATGAAGACGCCTCCCGGGACCAGTAACCCCCGGACCAGGGGCGCCAAGGCAATGATCACGTCGGCGATGATGTTGGCAAAGACGATATCAAACCGCTGGCCTCCGGTGGTGCGCGCCAGGACGGCGGAATCCAGTATATCGCCGGTGTAAACGCGCAGCCGCCCGTCTTCGATTCCGTTGAGCCGCGCGTTGTCGCGGCAGACGGCGGCGGCGTCCGGCGAGACGTCGCAGGCCACGGCGCTGTCCGCGCCGAAGAGAAGCGCCGCCACGGAGAGGATGCCGCTGCCGCTGCCCAGGTCGAGAACGCTCCCGGCGCGGCGGGTCTCCAGCTCCTCCAGGCACATCCTCGTGGAGGCGTGGGTGCCTGTCCCGAAGGCGTTTTGCGGCTCTATGCGCAGGATCACCCTGTCCGTGTTGTCGGGGACGGGTTCCCATTCCGGTACGATGAGCAGCCGCCTGCCGATCTCCAGCGGCTTGAAATAGGCCTTCCAGCTGTTGAGCCAGTCCTCGTCGCAGACGCGGCGGACGGACAACTCATAGCCCGGTAGGGCCGCCCGGTATTCTTCCAGCTGCGCCTGGCCGCCGCTGCTGTCTTCCAGATAAAACTGGACGTTCGAGCGGCCCTGCAGGCCGCTGAAGACCTCCTCGTCGACGAAATCCCAGGCGGCGGGGTTGTTGTCCAAGTGCTCGCGCAGGGCCTTTTCATCGTTGATGACAAGGCCCTGCACGCCCAGGTCCTCCAGACGCGCCACCAAGGCGTCCAGCGCGCCGGAGGTTGTTTCAATGGTGATTTCCAGCCAGTCCATAGGGCCTCCTCAGCGCGGTTTTTCCACAATGCCCTTTTCCTTCAGCATTGTCATGATCACCGAGACGGCGCCTGAAATCCCGGTAAAAGCGGAGTTGACCACCAGGTCGTAGTTATGGATGTTGCCCCAGGCCTGGCTGGTGTAATACTTGTAGTAATTGCTGCGGCTCTTGTCAATCTTTCTGATTTTCTCCTCCGCGTCCTCGGCGGGGAAGCCGTATTCCTCAACGGCGCGGCGGACGCGCTCCTCAAAGCTGCTGGTGATGAAAAGCCGGATTAAGGCCGGGTCCTCCCGGAGGATATAGTCGGCGCAGCGCCCGACGATGACGCAGCTGTTTTTGGAAATTTCCCGGATGACCTCGGTCTGGGCCAGAAAGGTCTTGTCGTTCACCGGCGTATCGAAATAGGCG
>JAJUHI010000240.1 GCA_029267955.1 Sporobacter termitidis
GGGGGCATAGACGCGACTTGTCATAAAAACCTCCTTTTATAACTTAGCTTCCCGTGCTTTTGTAATGGCGAACGCCGACCCTCCAGACCAATAGGGATACAAGCAGAAACAGCAGCCCCGCCGGCAGGGCCAGATACCCCGCCCACGCCGGCTCGCCCCAGGCGCAGACCAGGGACGCCGGGTAGTAGCTGATCACCAGCAGCGGCATGATAAAGGTAAAGACCTTGTGCAACAGACGCGGCATATGGGGGACGGGCACGCGGGTGACCTGATAGCTTGCGTTTGTCAGGATATAGATCCAGTCCAGGGCCTTGACGGTGAAAAACGCGATGCCGGAGCTGAGGACAAAGACGCCGCTGTACATCAACGCGCCGCCCGCCAGCGCCGCCGCGATGACCGCAACGTTCCGGACGCTTAGCGCCGCCTCCAGCCGGATAAGCAGCCAGATCACAACGCAAAGCCCCGCGAAAACCCGTGACAGCCGGTGCAGATGAAAGTAGGAGCCGGCTACCTGCAGGGCGATGCTGCGCGGGCGCAGCAGCAGCCGGTCAAAATTGCCGGACCGCAGCATGTGCCACGGAAAATAATCAAAGCCGCGGCAAAAGCTCTCCGCCAGGCCATAGGAGGTAACAGCCAGGGCGTAAACCAGCAGGATACGCTCCGGCGTCCATACGCCGATACTCCCCATGCGGCGGAACATGAGCAGCGTGGGCAGCGGGTCGGTGACGCAGACGATAAGCGTCTGCAGGCACGTGAGCCACCAGCCCTTGTACTCCAGGCCGCCCAGCAGGTGCATCCTTATATATTTCAGGTACACAATCACATCGTTTTTCATGTCACTCACCTTCCGATGTTCCCCGCAGCCTCTAGCCGCCCTGGATGATAATGCCTTTCAGCCGCCCGCGCAGGATAATCCGGCCCAGGAGGACGAACACCGCCGTCCAGCCCAGCTGCAGGGCGATCGCCCAGACCGCGTCCCGGGGCGGCATGCTGCCGATATACAGCCGCGCCGGGATGTCCACCAGCCCCGCGAAGGGCTGCAGCAGCAGGACCTTCTGCAGCGCATCCGGCCACATCTGCAGCGGCAGGCAACCGCCGGTGAGGACGATGCCCACCAGTATCAGCATGTTGGTCGGCCCCTCTCCCCAGGTGATGCCGAGCCGTATGGCGGTCGCCAGCATGTTGAAGGACACCCCCAGCAAAAAGGCGCTGATCAGCGCGCAGAAAAAGAGGAGCAATCCCGCCGCCGACGCCGGGGCGGACAGCCTGTAAGCGCCGGGGAGCAGGGCGCTGACGATAACGGTGAGGACGCAGCGCCAGAAGGCTCCGCCCAGGCTCCCGGCCGCGGTCTTCGCGTACCAGTGGATATACAAGTCCATGGGCCGGCACAGCTCGATGCCCACATTGCCGTCGGTGATGGACTGCCGGATGCCCGGGTCGATATTGAAGGTGAAAAAGGCCCACAGCGCCTGATTGATCCATATGTAGGAGATCATCTGAGGCAGGGTCAGGGGTATCTGCCCGTCTGCGTTAGCCGCATGCTTGTAAAAAACCGTATAGACGGTAATCTCGATGAGCCCCCAGAAAACGCCGATGCTGGCGCCGGCCAGGGCGGCCATGCGGTACTGGAGCGCTTCCGCCGTCCGGATGCGTAACAGGGACAGCCCGGCTTTTAAGGAACCTGCCTTTATCATCAGTATCGCCTCCTAAATGTCCATTTTCCTGTACATTGCCGCGATGATCTCGTCAATGTCCTCCCCGTCCCGGGTGGCGTAGGTCTCCCGGAGCGCTTGCATCTGCCCGTCGTAGAGCAGTTTGCCTTTGCCGATGACCATCACGCGGGTGCACAGGGCCTCGATGTCGTCCATGTCGTGGGTGGTGAGCAGGACGGTGACACCGGTGCGGCGGTTTTCCTCCTTTAAAAAGCGCCGCAGGGCCAGCTTGCTGACCGCGTCCAGGCCGATGGTGGGCTCATCCAGGAATAAAAGCCGTGGCCGGTGCAAAAGGGCCGCCGCCAGCTCGCACCGCATGCGCTGGCCCAGGGAGAGCTGCCGGGCCGGGGTTTTGAGCAGGCCCGTGATATCCAGCGCCTCGGCCAGCTCCCGGCAGCGCTCCCTGTACTGGGCCGCCGGGATGTTGTAAATATCCTTCAGCAGCAAAAAGGAATCCGCCACCGGCACGTCCCACCAGAGCTGGCTGCGCTGGCCGAAGACGACGCCCAGCCGCGACACGTGGGCCACCCTGTCCCGCCAAGGCACCCGGCCATCGATGACGCACTCGCCGCAGTCCGGCGTCAGAATGCCGCTCATAATCTTGACGGTGGTGGACTTCCCCGCCCCGTTGGGTCCGATGTACCCTACAATCTCGCCGGCGTCGATCTCAAAGCCGATATCGTCCAGGGCGCAGACCTCCCGGACCGACCGCATGAACGCGCCCTTTAATAGCCCCCAGCGCCCCTCCGGGCGCTCATAGACCTTAAACCGCTTGCAAATGCCGTTTAGATAAATCTGTGCCATGCCGCGCCTCCTTAACGGGTATTGCCCGAAACCGGCAGGTTCGGGGGTGTACAGTATAACCGCCCGGCCGCTTTTCTGTAAAAGGCGCAAAAAAGCGCTCCGGAGCCTTTATGGGCCCCGGCTGTAAAATCGTTCAATATTTTGAATTTTTACTAAAAAATACTTGACAGGTTGACATTTGCCATTTATTATATATTTATATTTGATGCCGAATATCAAGGGTCTTTATTTTTTAATGTCTTTTTCAGGTGGATAGATTACAGGCGGTGGGCAATCTCACCGCCTGATTTCGTTTTTGGCAAGTTTTTAAAGCCGGGATTGACTAGAGCCGCGGGCGGCTGATACAATAATTTCAAACTTGTCTGTTTGGCAAAGCGGGAGGGTAACGTGACA
>JAJUHI010000241.1 GCA_029267955.1 Sporobacter termitidis
CCTGTGGCCGAAGTTTGAGGACCCCCAGGTGGGGGAGAACCTGGCGTTTACGGGCGCCGTGAAGGACGACGTGGTGGACCTTGTGGCCCTGGGGGCAAATCTCATGGTCAGGCTGCGGGAAATAGCGCCCGGCAAGCTGGCCGAGCGGTATAAGCTGTCAATCGACGAGATGAAAACGGGGTACGAGCTCTTGACGGAGGCGGCCCGGCGGCGGGGCTTTCTCCTGCCGGGCAACGAATTTGACGTCGAGCGCATGGCCCGTATCCTGCTGGACGAGTACAGGGAGGGGCGGCTGGGCCGCCTGACCTTAGAGCGGCCGCCCGCCCGGGAGAACTGACATGGACCTTTGGTTTTACGAAAATGAGTTGCTGGCCGACGGCTGGAAGCTGGTCTGCGGCGTGGACGAGGCCGGGCGGGGCTGCCTGGCGGGCCCCGTCTTCGCGGCCGCCGTCATTTTGCCGCCGGGGCTTGTGATCGACGGCCTGGACGATTCCAAGAAGGTGCCGCCCAAGAAGAGGGAGGCCCTCTACGACGTGATTGTCCACGAGGCCGTTACATACGCCGTGGCGTGGGCCGACGAGGCGGAGATTGACAGGATGAATATTCTAAACGCCACCTACCTTGCCATGAACCGCGCCATCATGAAGCTCTCCCCTCGGGCGGAGGTCGCCCTCATCGACGGCAACCGCGCAAAGGGCATCGACTGCATCCACAGATGCATCGTGGGCGGCGACGGCAAATCGGCCTCCATCGCCGCGGCGTCGATTCTCGCCAAGGTCAGCCGCGACCGGTACATGACGGCCCTGGCCGAGAAATACCCCGAATATGCCTTTGATGTCCACAAGGGCTACGGGACGGCGCGGCACTGCCAGGCGATTTTGACCCACGGCCCCTCGCCGGTGCACCGGACGACGTTTTTGCGGAAGCTGGGATTTGGTAGCGACAGCGCCGAGCAGCTGTCGCTTTTTGAGGAGGCCGCCGTTTGAACACGAAGCTGCGGGGGAGCTGGGGAGAGGCGCTGGCGCTTAAATACCTGAAAAACAAGGGCTATACGCCCCTTGCTGCCGGCTACCGTTCCCGTTTCGGAGAAATCGACCTGATCGTCCGGGATGCGAAGTATGTGGTTTTTGCCGAGGTCAAGGTACGGAAAAGCGACCGCTTTGCCGAGGCCCGGGAGTTTGTGGACTATAACAAGCAATCAAGGCTCCGGAAAACGGCCCAGCTCTGGCTGGCCCAGCACGACCCGCCGCTGCAGCCGCGCTTTGACGTGATTGAGATTTACGCGCCGATGGGTATCAACACGATAAATCCGCGGATTAATCATATAGAAGACGCTTTTTGAAAGGAATCAAACCATGCTGTACCAGAGCACACGAAACAAAAACCTGGCGGTGCCCGCCGCCGGGGCCATTGCCCAGGGACTGTCCAGAGACGGCGGACTTTTCGTGCCGGTATCCCTGCCGGCGCTTCGACCCGGCGATATCGAAACCCTGGCTAAAAAGCCCTATATCGAGCGCGCGGTCTCCATTATGAAGCTTTTCCTGGAGGATTTCACGGAAGAAGAGCTCCGCGCCTTCGCCCGGGCGGCTTACGGGCCGGAGAGCTTTAACCACGCGGATGTGGCCCCGGTGGCGCCCCTGGACGGCAACACCGCCTTCCTGGAGCTGTGGCACGGGCCCACCTGCGCCTTTAAGGATATGGCGCTGCAGATGCTGCCGCACCTGCTCTCGGCGTCCCTGACGAAGACGGCGGAGCAGAAGGACGTCTGCATCCTGGTGGCGACCTCCGGCGATACGGGCAGCGCGGCCCTGGAGGGCTTCCGGGACGTGAAGCGGACGAAGATCATGGTCTTTTATCCCGAGGACGGCGTGTCCGATATCCAGAAGCTCCAGATGACCACCCAGGAGGGCGGCAACGTGGGCGTCTGCGCCGTGGCGGGCAATTTTGACGACGCCCAGTCCGGCGTCAAGGCCATCTTCTCCGACGAAGGGCTCCGGGAAACGCTTAATAAGGCCGGCTGGTTTCTCTCCTCGGCAAACTCCATCAACTGGGGCCGGCTCCTGCCGCAGATTGTCTACTATATATCCGCTTACTGCGATCTCGTCAATCGTGGGACCGTCAAAAACGGCGATAAAATCAACTTCTGCGTCCCCACGGGCAACTTCGGGAATATCCTGGCCGGCTGGTACGCAAAGCGGATGGGGCTGCCCATTGACAAGCTCATCTGCGCCTCCAACTGCAACAATGTGCTGACGGATTTTATCGCCACCGGCACCTATGATAAGAACAGAGACTTTACGACCACCATCTCGCCCTCGATGGACATTCTCATCTCCAGCAATCTCGAACGCCTCCTGTTTGAACTGTCCGGGCGGGACGACGGGCTCATTGCCGGCTATATGAAGGCGTTGGCTGAAACCGGGCGCTATACCGTCTCCAAGACCATCTTTGACGGCGTGGCCGCGGAGTTCCGCAGCGGCTGGAGCACCGACAGCGAAACAAAGAAAACAATCCGTCAGGTGTTCGGCAAGCACCGGTATCTCCTGGACACCCACACGGCGGTGGCGGTCAACGTGCTTGATAAGTACAGGGAAGCGTCCGGCGACACGCGCTTTACCGTGGTGGTCTCAACGGCCAGCCCCTACAAGTTCTGCGACAGCGTGCTCGACGCCCTGGGCGAGGACAGCCGGCTGGACGGCATGGCGCTCATAGAAAGGCTGGAAAAGGTCACCGGCACAACAGCTCCCGCGCCGCTGAAGGCGCTGGGGGGCAAAACCGTCCGCTTCCGGGACTGCGTCGAAAAAGACGCCATGACAGGCGTCGTCACACGGTTTTTGTCATAACCGCCGAACCGCTTGGGCGGCACGGCGGCGCGGCATTTGACAAGAAAACGGCACGCAGGGGATAAA
>JAJUHI010000242.1 GCA_029267955.1 Sporobacter termitidis
CTACGAGGGGACAGCGCGTTAAGCCCCTTCGTAAGGGACGGCGTTGTCGGGGTCAAAGGGCAGGAAATCGCCCGATTCAAACAGGAAGTGGCCCGACTCGTACGTGCCGCCGTCAATGGTAATCTGGACCCTGTCCGTCTGGTAATATCCCCCGACAGTATTGGCGACGCACTCGAGGATTATCCCCTCCCGGGAAGACCCGCTGGCCTTCATGTCGTCAAGAAACGCGCCGTTGAGATCCACCGTCACAAGCCAGTTTTCGGGGTCGAAGGTCATGCTGTTAATGGCGGCCCGGGGCGGCAGGACCGCTGCCAGCCCGCCGTCGCCCGGCGGGTTTTTCAGGGCGTCTCCCAGCTTCGGCGCCATCGCGTCGCCGGTGTACAGCTCAAAGATCTCGTCCACAAACTCTATCCGCTCCGCCCGGGTGCTGGGATAATACAGGCGGACAGTCTGGGCGGCTGGCTTCCCTTCCTCATAGGACGCCAGTTGGCTGATTACCGTAAAGGACGGGTCGCTGGCTGAAGTAAACTCGCTTTTTATTAAACCGAAGCCCTTTGCGTAGTATTCCTTTACGGTGCTGTCCGGATACGTTTTCGTGACCTCCAGCGCCGTGAAGCTGCCGTAGGGCACGGTGACGGCGGCCTCGGCGGATGTGATTTCGCACTGCACCCCGTCGCTCTGGGTCCACTGTGTGCCGAGCTCCAGCCGCGCCGGGAGAATCACCTCGCTCATGTTCCGCTGGTCGGTGAAGTCCTGCCGGAAATACGTTTCTCCCCTGGAGAACACCCGGACAAGGGCGCCGTCCTCAAGGGCATAAACGGAGACTGTCACCGTACCGGCGTTATCCGTTCTCACTTGGATGGCGTCGCTTTTAATAAAATCCACGGTGGAAACATAGCCGGCATATTCGATGCCGGTGCCCTCGTACGTCATTGTCACATCGCCCTTAAAGGGAAAGTAATCGGTGACGGTCGGGCCGGCCGGGCTCTCCGGCGGGGCCGAAGGCGACGGCGGGGCCGGAGACGGCGATGCAGTCGGCTCGGGGGAAAACAGCGAACAGCTGGAGAGGACCAAGGTCAGGGCCAGGGTCAGCGCCAGGGCCGCGGTGATAGCCTTTTTCATTTCAAAACCTCCGTTCGTTATCCGCACAGGAATATTTTACGAGGCAAAATGCGCAAGCCTGCGAGGCAGAATAACTAACATTACCGGATATTTATCTGCAAGAGGGTTGTTTATAAATGGAAAAGCAAAAACAAGGTCTCAAGGCCGGCCATCTCGTCATGCTGGCGCTGGGCACGGTGATCGGCGGCTCCTTCTTCTTAGGCTCGTCGGTGGCCGTCAACGCGGCCGGGCCGTCCATCATCTTTTCGTTTATTTTCGGCGGAATTCTCGTCTATTATATCCTGTACGCCCTGTCGGAGCTGACGGTGGCTTACCCGAACTGCGGCTCCTTCCGCACCTTTGCCACAAAAGCCTTCGGCGAGCGAACAGGCTTTGTCACCGGCTGGATCTATTGGACCGGAATGGTGCTGACTTTATCCAGCGAGTCGACGGCGGCCGCCATCCTGCTGCGGGAGTGGTTCCCGGCCGTGCCGCTGTCGGTCTTCGGCAGCCTGATCCTGGTCCTCGTAACGCTCTTGAATCTGCTGGGCACCGACCGGCTGTCCAGGCTGGAAAGCGCCCTGTCGGGCGTTAAAATCCTAACGGTCGTCTCCTTTATCCTGATCGCCGTCTTTTTGGTGTTCGGGCTCTTCACAGGGCGGCCGGGCGTCGGCCTCGGCGCCGTTGCCGAGGAGCCCTTCGCCCCCGGCGGCATCCCCGGTCTTCTGGGCAGCATGCTGATCGTGCTTTTCACATACTGCGGCTTTGAGGTGATCGGTTTTGCCGCGCCTGATGTCAAGGATGTGGAAAAAACAATCCCCCGGGCCATCCGCATGACGGTGTTCAGCCTGTTGGGGCTCTATCTGCTGTATATTGTGTTCCTGCTGCCGCTGATCCCCACCGCCCAATTAAATGAGGACACCAGCGCCATCGTGGCGTCGCTGTCCCGCCACGGCATCAGTCAGGCGGGCACGGTGATCATGGCCGTCGTCGTCACCGCCATTCTCTCCACGATGCTGGCCACCATGTTCGGTCTCGGGCGGGTCATGCGCTCCATGGTTGACGGGCACCAGGCGCCCGCCTGGCTCCGGGACAGGACCGACGTGCCCTACCGGGGCATTCTCGCCTCCGGCGCTTTGGCGCTGGTCTGTTTCTGGTTCGGGCTCCTGCTGCCCCAGGTCTTTCTTTTTCTGCTGAGCTCAGCGGGCTTTGCCACCCTGTTCACGTACGCGGTCATCATGGCCTGCCACCTGCGCCTGCGCCGGAGGTACGGCTGCCCGCCCTCCGGGAAATGCCAGATGCCCGGCTTCCCCTATACGTCGATCTTCACGCTGGTGTCGCTGATTGTCTCCATCCTCAGCATGCCCTTTGTCGAGGGCCAGACCTCCGGCCTCATCGCCGGCATCGTGCTGGTGGGCTTTTTTGAGCTGAGCTATTCCTTTATGAAGTTTTTCCGCAGCCGGAACAAGCGCGCCGTCGTCCTGCCGCAGGTGAAAAACCCCGGCCTTGCCGCCGAATTTTCGGAGGAGCTGACGGACACGGGGAAGAAGAATGAGAAGGATAAAACCTGACCATAAACCCGCGTGTGCTCGGCAAGGGCAGAGCCCTTGCCCTACACGTCCTGTTACGTTTCACGTTGCTCCCGCCGCCTGTCATTCCCGCGCAGGCGGGAATCCACGTTTTTCTTACGGCCAGCTGAGGTCAGCGGGCCCTACGAACGGCGCGTCTGGGAAGCCGCGCCCTACAAGGGGGACGGCGTACAGAGGTGCGCCCTATGGCGGGCGACCACACCGGGTC
>JAJUHI010000243.1 GCA_029267955.1 Sporobacter termitidis
GATGCTGGCGAAAGGCAACCGCAGCCAGCAGGTCACCGACGCCTGCCACCAACACGGCGGCTTCTACCTCGGCAGCATCGGCGGCCCGGCGGCGGTGCTGGCGCAACAGAGCATCAAGAGCCTCGAGTGCGTGGCCTACCCGGAACTGGGGATGGAGGCTATCTGGAAAATCGAAGTGGAAGATTTCCCGGCGTTTATTCTCGTCGACGATAAAGGCAACGATTTCTTCCAGCAGATCCAGAACAAGCAGTGCGCTGGCTGTAAACAGCACGGCTAACACCCCCTTCTGGCGCTAACAGCAGGCCGTCGCCGTTCAGGTGACGGCTTTTTTTATGCCCGCGCCGCGCCAGCTTGAATTCACTTCCTGCCAGGCTATGCTCAACTACAAGTCCTACCTTGCTTGCTGAAAAATAACAATAATTCTCTTTCTCAGGTGCTTCTATGAACAGGATAAGCGTGGTTATCCTCTGGGTACTGGCGCTGCTGGCGTTACAGCCGGCGCTGGCCGCAGAGCCTCGGCAGCAGCCAACCGCTCGCGAAAAGGCGCGCACGGTATATATTTTCCACCAGCCGGTAGTGATGTTGCAGGCGACCTTTGGCCAGACGACGCCAGAAGAGCGCGTGCTGCGCACCCGCAGCGCCCTGCGCGCATTTACCGAGGATGATATTCGCCAGCCGCTGCGGATCGTGCCGGTTATTCGCTATGGTCAGCCAGGACGGCTGTTTCTGATGAACGGCAAACCGGTGCTGCTGTTGAGCCAGGCGGATCTCGACGAAGGTGATGATTTAACCCTCGACCAGGCGGCCCAGCGGGTGCTGGCGCGGATGGAAGCCCAGCGCACCGGCCTGCAGGAACAGTTCAATCAACGCTATCTGCTGATCTCCGCCGGTAAGGCCCTCGCCGGGGCGCTGCTGCTGGCGCTGTTTTACTACGGCGCCTTCCGCACCTGGCGGCGGGTACGGCGCTTTTTCCAGCTGCGGATCCTCGAAAAGCGCAGCGCTATTCCCCAGCACTGGCGGCGCTTTCTCGGCAATATCGAGGTCCGATTGTATGCCGCGCTGGCGATCCTCGTCGGTGTCCTGGCCTGTTACATCTGGCTGAGCTGGGCCTTCAGTCTGTTTCCCTGGACGCGCGTGTGGAGTGAATCGCTGGGTGACTGGTCGCTGGGGGTGATCCGCGATATCTCGCTGTCGATTGTCGCTTCCCTGCCGGGGCTGATAATCGTGGTGCTTATTTTTCTCATTACCTGGCTCATCATTCGCCTGGTGAAAGTGGTTCTCGACCAGGTCGCCGCCGGCCGCATTCAGGTTCCCGGCATTCATCCGGAGACCGTGAGCGCTACCCGTCGGCTTATCTCGGTGGTCATCTGGTTGTTCGCCCTCTCCGCCGCCTACCCGTTTCTTCCCGGCGCCAACTCCCTTGCCTTCAAGGGCATCAGCGTGTTCTTCGGCCTGATGCTGACCCTCGGCTCGACCGGGGTGATGACCCATGCGATGAGCGGCCTGGTGCTAATCTACTCCCGGGCGCTGCGTAAAGGCGACTGGATCCGCCTCGCTGACAATGAGGGACAGGTCAGCGAGATTGGCGTGCTGGCGACCAAGATCCTCACCCGTGAGAATTACATCGTGACGGTACCGAACGCGGTGGTAGTGAGCGGCAAAATTGTCAATCTCAGCGCCGAGAGCAGCGACGGCGGGTTCAATCTCACTACCAGCGTCACCATCGGCTACGATACGCCCTGGCGCCAGGTTCATGCGCTACTGGAGCTGGCGGCGAGACGCACCCCCGGGGTCGATCAGCAAATTGCGCCGGTGGTGCGTAAGCTGGGGTTGCTCGACTGGTACACCTCGTATGAGCTGCAGGTGCGCTTATTACCCGCGACGAAGCTGCCAGATGGCCGTAACGCGTTACACAGCAGCATTATTGATGTGTTTAACGAATTCGGGGTGCAGATTATGTCGCCGAACTATGTGATGCAGCCCCGAGCCGCAGTGGTGGTGCCGCAGGAAGCCTGGTACGCCGCCCCGGCTGTCGCGCCGCAGGAGCCTGAGAAATAAGGGTTAACGTATCGGGAATGTCGCCGGGTGGCGGCTACGCCTTACCCGGCCTACAGGATCCTCTCCCAGGCCAACACCTCGCAGACCCGGCAAGCGCCGCGCCGCTGGGAAAGTATTGATTACCTTCCAGATAACCTTGTTGCATGGTTGTTTTGCCGGGTGGCGGCTGCGCCTGACCCGGCCTGGGGTTCGTGCGACCTGTCGTTCATTTATTCACCAGCCTTGCTGAAACTGCCGGTGCTGGCGGCCTCAAAATCGCTGAGACGTTCCCGAAAGGCCGGGGCAGCCCGCATGGATGCGGGCTGAGGGCCGTGTTTTGCACGGACGCTGCCTCGGCCCGACCCGAAGCCTGCCGGGATAAGTCGAAGGGACCGCGTAGCGGCGATTTTGCTGGCCGGAGCCCGGGGGTACAGGGGGCGGCGGCGACTGGCCACCCCCTGTGCGCTCCCAGCGCCATGCCAGGCATAACGCAGACGATTAACCGGGAGCGCAAATTTCACTGAAGTTACACGTGATAAACGCGTTGCCTGGCCGGGAAAGTTGCAAACCGAAAACAGTGTCTACGGCGACCCGCAGGCGCATATATCACACGCCCGGCAAGCGCAGCGCCGCCGGGCAGGACACCTCTGGCGCCATACCCGTCTTGTGCCGGATGGCGCTACGCTTATCCGGCCTACGGGGGCCTCTCACAGGCTCATACCTCGTAGGCCCGGCAAGCGCAGCGCCGCCGGGCGATGAGCGCTGGCACGCAACCTCCTTTGTGCCGGATGGCGGCTTCGCCTTATCCGGCCTACAACGACTACGCTTATCCGGCCTACGGCATCCCCC
>JAJUHI010000244.1 GCA_029267955.1 Sporobacter termitidis
ACCAGGCTCTCTGTGTCTACTATTTCCACTACGCCCCGGTCCATTTTCCCTCGTGTCAGCATTGTTCATCACCATTTACATTTTACCGCATATACGCGAAAAAGCCCAGCTTTTGCTGGACTTTTTCGACAAGCTGAAGGCGCGGAGAAATCCGCGCCTTGATATTTATTATAGGTTTTTATAGTTTGTTCCGTTGTATCTTGCCGCTGATGGTCTTCGGGAGGGAATCCCGGAAGACGACGATGCGGGGGTATTTGTACGGCGCGGTGTGGGTCTTGACGTATTCCTGGATTTCCTTGGCCAGCTCTTCTGACGGCTCGGTGCCCTTGGTCAAAACGATGCTGGCCTTTACCACCTGGCCGCGAATCTCGTCCGGAGCGGGGGAGACGGCGCATTCCAGCACGTACGGCAGCTCCATGATGACGCTTTCGATCTCAAAGGGCCCGATGCGGTAACCGGAGGACTTGATCACGTCGTCCACGCGGCCGACAAACCAGAAGTAGCCCTCCTCGTCCCGCCACGCCGTGTCGCCGGTGTGGTAAAGCCCGTCGTGCCAGGCGGCCAGTGTCTTTTCTTCATCCAGGTAATAACCGGTGAATAGGCCGCAGGGGACCCGCTTGTCGGTGCGGATGACGATCTCGCCCGTTTCGCCGACGCCGACGGGGTTGCCGTCTGAATCCACAAGATCCACATCGTACAGGGGACTGGGCTTGCCCATGGAGCCCACCTTCGGGGCCATGCCCACAAGGCTTGCCAGCACCAGCGTCGTCTCCGTCTGGCCGAAGCCCTCCATCACCGACAGGCCGGTGGCCTTTTTAAATTGGTTGAAGACCTCGGGATTGAGGGCCTCGCCGGCTGTGGTGGCGTGCTTAATGGAGCTTAAATCGTACTTTGACAGGTCCTCCTTGATCATGAACCGGTACATGGTGGGCGGCGCGCAGAAGGTGGTGATGTTGTATTGGGCGAACATGGGCAGGATGTCGCTGGGGTCAAAGCGGTCAAAGTCATAGGTGAACACGGCCGCCTCGCACAGCCACTGGCCGTAGAGCTTACCCCAGACCGACTTGCCCCAGCCGGTGTCCGAGATGGTGAAATGGAGGCCGTCGGGGTCCACGCAGTGCCAATACTTGGCCGTGATAAAGTGGCCCAGGGGGTATGTATGGGTGTGGGCGGCAATTTTCGGGTAGCCGGTGGTGCCGGAGGTAAAATACATGAGCATGGGCTCATTGCCGCAGGCGGTGTCCTCCGTCCTGTTAAAGGTGCTCCGGAACATCTCATATTCGGTGTCAAAGTCGTGCCAGCCCTCCCGGGTGCCGGAGGCGATGATCTTGACCGTCACCTGGGGGCACTGGGCCATGGCCCGCTCCGCCTCCGCCTCGGCGCCGGACTCCGCGGTACACATAATGGCGCTGACGCCCGCCGCGTTGAAGCGGTAGACAAAATCCTTCTCCAGGAGCTGGTCGGTGGCCGGGATGACGATGGCGCCCAGCTTGTGCAGGGCGATGATGGCGATCCAGAACTGGTAATTGCGCTTTAAAACCAGCATCACGCGGTCGCCCTTCTTGATGCCCAGGGACCGGAAGTAATTGGCCGCCCGGGACGACATTTTGCTGATGTCGCCGAAGGTAAAGCGGCGCTCCCGCTTGTTGCGGTCCACGTGCAGCATCGCCAGCTTGTCGGGTTTTTGCTGCCCCAGCTTGTCGACAACATCAAAGGCGAAGTTGAAGCGCTCAGTGTTTTTGAAGGAAATCGACTGGAGCGCGCCGTGGTCGTCTTCCACGGTGTCAATGAACTCCTCGTAGATGAGCGGCCGGGTCTTTGCCACCGGCTCGATCGTTTCCGCCGGCTGTTCCTGGGCGCGGGACTCGCCGGGGATGACGACGGCGCAGAAAACGCAGTCTTTGCCGTCCACGGCAATCATGCCGTGGGGCGTGTCGCTGTTGTAATAAATGCTGTCGCCTTCGGATAAAATTTCCGTGTGCTCGCCGATCTGTATTTTCAGCTTGCCGCTGAGGATGATGTCAAACTCGTGCCCGGCATGCCTTGCCAGGGTGATGGGCTTGTTCTGCAGGGCCTCGTCGTAGGTGTAGGTGACCCAGTACGGCTCCACCAGCTTGTGGCGGAACAGCGGCGCCAAGTCCTTGATCTCGATGCCCGGTTCCCGGGCCGTCAGCCGGCCCTTGCCCCGCCGGGTTATCGTATACGACGACAGGTGGGCCGGGCTGCCCTCCAGCAACTCCGTCAGCTCAACGCCGAAGATCAGCGCGCATTTGTGGATAAAGGTAAAGGGGAGGTCCACAAGGCCGGACTCATACTTTGCGTAGGTGTCGGCGCTGATGTCGGTTTTGGCGGCCATCTCCTCCCGGGTCAGGCCGATAATTTCCCGCAGCTCACGGATGCGGGCGGCAACGTCCATCAGCATGGTTGAGGTTTGATCGTTCGGTGCCATAATGTTCAATCCATCCTTTTCTCCGGCGGGCAAAGCGAGGCCTGCCGGTTATTAAGTTCGTATAAAACAAAAACCGCCTCAATGATAATCATTGAGACGGATTAAAAACCCGCGGTACCACTCAATTTGCCAAGTCTTATACGTCGGGTATAAAGCCTTGACCGCTCTGCAGGGCTCCAACAAGCCCCCGGCTTTAACGCAGCCTTACGGAAGACGTCTACTGACAATAAGCTTTTTTAATAAAAAGGCTTATTGAGGTTCGCGCCCCAGCTCGGAAGTGATAGGTATCCGGTATGCCCCTTTTGCCGGCTTCCACCGTGAATACGTGGCCGGAACGGATGTTCCGCAGCCCCGGACTCCTGCCGGCTCTCTGGAAAAAGTGACAGACCACCGTCTTCGTCACAGCCTTTTGCACTATTGTTTTTAAAATAACATA
>JAJUHI010000245.1 GCA_029267955.1 Sporobacter termitidis
CGCGCACGCCCGTCAGGTTCTCCTGGACGCGGATCATCAGCTCGCCCTCCGCCTCGTCGGCTTCCTGGAACTTATGGCCGACTTTCTTAAAGAAAAATCCGGAATAGCCGAGAATCAGCGGGATAAAGCACAGGGCGATGGCCGCCATCAGCGGGTTCATGGCAAACATAAAGGCAAGGGCCAGCGACACCAGCAGCACCGTGCGAACCACCTCCAGCAGCTGCGCGGAGATAAACCGCCGGACGGTTTCCACATCGTAGGTGCAGCGCTGAATGATGTCCCCCGTCTGGTTCTTCGTGTGCCAGGCGAAGGGCAGGTATTGGGTGTGGCGAAACAGCGTGTCCCGCAGCTTTTTGATATACCGCTCCGTGCCGGCGGCGGCCCCCAGGCGGGAAACGGCGCTGAAAACGCCCGAGAGCACCGAGCAGATCAAAACGCCGGCGGCGCAGAGGATCAGGTTCGTCTTCAAATAGTCCAGCCCGCCGAAGGCGTCTATAAGCGTTGCGATTATGCCATTATCCTCCGGGGCTTTGGACCCGATGACGGAGTCCACCGTAAAACCCACCACCTGCGGCATTAAAAAAGAAAAGAGAAGGCTTAGAACCATCCCCAACACGGCGATAACAAAATACCGCTTTGACCCTTTGGCAAAGCCGATCATCAGCTGCAAGAGCTCAAATTTCCGTTTTTTCATAGTATCCGTATTTATACCCCGTTCTGGCCGTAATCTCGCACAACACGTCAATTATTGTGCCATAGCCCGGTATAAATTGCAAGACGGGCGCAAGGGGGCTTGTAACCCGCCTGGCGCCATAATTTAACCAAATTTTAACGAGCATATTGCGTCCGTTGTGATATAATGCATCTGTTTAATACTTCAACACTTCATCGCGGGGGTCACTGACTTGCATACCGGTAAAGAGATACAGACAGCCCGGCTCGGCAAGGTGCTGCCCAGAATCGAAACGCGCGCCGAAACGGGACTGACAAGCCGGGAAGCGGAAGAGCGCTTTGTCAACGGCTATAACAATATCAGTCCCGCATCGCCCGAGAAAACGGTTGGCCGGATATTCAGAGACCATATTTTTACCTACTACAACCTGATTTTCGTCGGGCTCGCCCTTCTGATTGTACTGGTGCAATCCTACCGGAACCTGACCTTTTTGCCCATCATTTTCATCAACGCCGCCATCGGCATCATTCAGGAGCTGCGCTCCAAGCGGAAGCTCTCCAAGCTGCGGTTTCTGGCCGCGCCCCACGCCGTTGTGGTGCGGGACGGCGAGACACGCACCATCCCCGTCGACGCCGCCGTGCTGGACGATGTGGCCGTATTCACCGCCGGCAACCAGATTTACGCCGACGCCATTGTCCTCACGGGCGAATGCCGCGTCAACGAGGCCCTCGTAACCGGCGAATCGGACGAAATTATCAAAACGCCGGGCAGCAGCCTTCTCTCCGGCAGCTATGTCGTCTCGGGCGAATGCCGCGCGCGCCTGGACAAGGTCGGGCGTGATTCCTTTGTGTCCCGGCTGACCCTGGAGGCCAAAAAGCACGAGAGGAAAAAACACACCGGCATGAAGCTGGCGCTGACAAGGCTGCTGCAGGTCATCGGCTTTGCCATCATCCCCTTCGGCATCATCTTGTACCTGCAGCAGACCTTGACCTTAAACCGCTCCGTTACAGACAGCGTCGTGTCCACCGTTGCCGCGCTCATCGGCATGATTCCGGAGGGGCTGTACCTGCTCGTCACCATCGCCCTGACCGTCAGCGTGCTCCGGCTTGCCCAGAAAAAGACGCTGGTCCACGACATGAACTGCATCGAAACCCTGGCGCGGGTAGACGTTTTGTGCGTGGATAAAACCGGTACCATCACAGAAAATAAAATGGCTGTCAGCCAGGTGGTCCCTTTACGCCCGGCAGAAATGGACGCGGAGGATATCGCCGCGCTGATGTCGGACTATGCCGCCGCCATGAGCCCGGACAACGAGACCATGGCCGCCCTAAAAAGCTATTTTAACCGCCCGGCATCCCGCCGGCCTGCCGGCGTGCGCCCCTTTTCCCCGGCGGTTAAGTACGGCGGGGTCGCCTTTGCCGGCGGCGGCACGTACCTGCTGGGCGCGCCGGAGATTATCCTGCCGGGTTCTGACACGGCCTTCACGCAGGAGATTGAGAAATACGCCGACGAGGGCAGCCGCGTGCTGTTGCTGGCGCGTTACGGCGGCGCCCTGGAGGATAAAACCCTCACCGGGCCCGTGACGCCGCTGGCGCTCGTCACGCTGTCCAACAGGATCCGGCCGGAGGCGCCGGAGACCTTCCGGTTTTTTAAGGAACAGGGCGTCGCCATCAAGGTCATCTCCGGCGACAACCCGCTGACGGTGTCCAGGATTGCCGCCCAAGCCGGCATTGAAAACGCGGACAAATACGTGGACGCATCCACCCTGACCACGGAGCGCAGGTTGAAGGCCGCCGTCCGGGAGTACGCCGTCTTCGGCCGCGTCACGCCGGACCAGAAGCGCCGGCTGGTGCGCGCCCTCAAGGAGGCCGGCCACACCGTGGCCATGACGGGCGACGGCGTCAACGACGTGCTGGCTCTGAAGGAGGCCGACTGCAGCGTGGCCATGGCCTCCGGCAGCGACGTGGCCTGCCAGGTGTCGCAGATCGTGCTGCTGGACTCCAATTTCTCGGCCATGCCCTCCGTGGTGGCCGAGGGCCGGCGGGTCATCAACAATATCGAGCGCTCGGCGTCCCTGTTTCTTGTCAAGAATATATTCTCCTTCCTTTTGACGCTCTCGGCGCTTCTGTTTGCCCTCACCTACCCCATCACGCCGTCCCAGCTGACGCTTTTTAACGCCACCATTATCGGCATCCCGTCCTTTATCCTGGC
>JAJUHI010000246.1 GCA_029267955.1 Sporobacter termitidis
CGCTTTGCCGCTCGTTTTATATTAATAGTCGTTTTCGTTAAAGCCCGTCGGGTTTACGACGACGCGCGTCACGTCAATCTTGTAGTTGGAGACCATCTCCATCAGCATCGCTGACTGGGCGGCCATCTCATGGCTGGCCGCGGCCGATTCCTGGGCGGTGGAGGTGTTGTTGGTCACCACCTGGGAGATCTGCTCCAGGCCCGTATTCACCTGCTCAATGATCTGCACCTGCTGCATGCAGTCGTCGGCGATTTCCATGATGGAGGCCGCCGATACGCCGATACTGTCGACAATCTCGGCAAGAGCCGTTTCCATCTCCTCGCCCAGCTCCATGCTCTGCCGGGACCGCTGGATGCTGTCGCTTAACAGCTGGCTTGTCTCCTTGGCCGCCGCGGCGGACTTGCTCGCCAAATTCTTCACTTCTTCCGCGACGACGGCAAACCCCTTGCCGTGGACGCCGGCCCGGGCGGCCTCCACGGCCGCGTTGAGCGCGAGAATGTTCGTTTGGAACGCGATGTCCTCGATGAGCTTGATGACGTTGGATATGTAGGTTGAGGACTTGTTGATGGCATCCAGGGAGTCCATCAGCTGCTTCATCTTGGCGCTGCCCTTTTCGGCTTCCGCGTTGACCTTTTCGTACATGGCCCGGGTCTTCTCCGCGTTGCCGGCGTTATTCTTTGTCCGCTCCAGCACCTCGCCCACCGTCGCCGAGATCTCCTCGATGGACGCCGCCTGCTCCGTGGAGCCCTGGGCCACGGCCTGCGCGCCCGCGCTCAGCTGCTGCGCGGTCTCCGCCACCACGGCCGCCGTGTCCCGCACGCTGCGGATCAGTTGGCAGATGGAGTCGTTGGTCTTGTTGCTGCCGTCCAGGATGCGTCCGAAATCGCCCGGATACTTGCTGCTGTCCGTCCGGACCGACAGATTGCCGGTCACCGCGTCCCGGGCGGCGTAATGGAGCAGCATGGAGATCTTTTTCAGCGACAGCTGAATCTCCCGCACGGCGCGGCCCAGAACGCCGAACTCGTCCTGCCGCCGGGCCGTGGCCACCTTGAAATCCGTGTTGCCCGAGGCGAGGTTCAGCGCGTACCCGGTCAGCATCCTGATCTGCCGGACAGCTGTGCCGGCCGTCAGGATAACCGCAACCAGCAAAACGGCGATGCTTAGGACGAACAGGATCGTATTCTGCACAATTATCGACCGGATGAACTCCGGGGCGGTACCCGTCATGCCCTGCACCGTTTTAATCAGCAGGTAGTCCCGTATGGCAAAACAGACGAAAACAGGCAGGACAATACCTGCAATCATCCGTGTTCTGAACCGGTGGCGCCAATGAACCTTATTTGTACTGCTTTGCATCGTGATCGCATCCTTTGTTTTATAGACTGTCTACTATATTCATCGATATTTTACATCACGTCTGCAACCTTTGAAATAAATTTTATGCATATGGATGAAAAAGCGGCGGCTTCCGGTGCTGGCTATGCGCGCGGTTTTACTTTTCCCGCCCGTCCGGCGGCGCCGATGCACCCTTTGGGACAGGCCCGGCGGCAGTCGCCGCAGCGGATGCAGTCGGCGCTGTTGGGCGTTTTGTAGACGGGGATGTCCAGCTTGCAGGCCTTCTGACACGCCCCGCAGCCGGTGCAGCGCTTTTCGTCGACGGTATACCGGTACAAAGCAAACTTGTTAAACGGTGCGTAGATGGCCCCAAGGGGGCACAGATACCGGCAGAAGGGCCGGTATGTATATACGGACAGCAATACGATGACAAGTAGTACCAGCATCTTCCAGTCGAACAGGGCCCCGGCGGCGCTCCGGAGCGCGGAATTGACAAGCAGCAGCGGCACGCCCGCCGTCAGCGTCCCGGCCGGACAGATGAGCTTGCAGAACCAAGGCGTCCCCTGCCCGGTGATGTCGCGGATTGCCAGCGGCAGGAGGAGGACGAACACCGCCAGGACCGCAAAGCGCAGATACCGAAACGCCTTGTCTCCCGGCAGCTTCCGGCGCTTTTTAAAAAACGGGAGCTTATATAACAGGTCCTGAATCCACCCGAAGGGGCACAGCCAACCGCAGGCAAAGCGCCCGCACAGGGCGCCCACCATCACCAAAAAGCCCGCCACGTAAAAGGAAAAGTCAAACTGGCGGCTGGTAATTACCGCCTGCAGGGCCCCCACCGGGCAGGCGCCCAGAGCGCCCGGGCACGAATAGCAGCCAAGGCCCGGCACGCAGAATTTTTTAAGCGGCCCGGCGTAAATCTTCCCCTGTACAAATCCCGCGGCATAGCTGTTGGTCAGTATCGTAAACCCCAGCTGCACGGCGTGCCGCAGACTGCCTCTCCCCCTAGCCAATACCGATGCACTCCAGGCATATCCGCACCGCCTTCTGCAGCACTACGGCGGCCTCGCCGCGGTAAACGCCCCAGGCGGCAAAGAGGGCGCCGGCGAAAAACACCACCGGCGCGAGCCATTTTTCAGATTTCAGCTTCATGGTGACTCCTATCCCGCCGCCGGGGGCGGCGCGCTATTCTCCAATCTCCGCCAGTAACTGGTCAATAATGGCGCGCCATTCCTCGCTGCTTTTCGCGCCCACATAAACCTCGCCCACCTGGTTGCCGGCATTGTCCACAAAGATCGTCGTCGGCACGGCCGCCACATCCTTGAGCAGCGCGTCGTTCAAATCCGTCGAGGGTAAAAGGTGCAGGTAATCAGCGCCCGTCAGCCCGATGATTTGCCCCGCCGTCTCCACCATGTCCGGCAGGATGCCGCCGCTGCTGTCGGCGGCGTCGGCCACGATGCCGACGACCTGGACGCCCTTGTCGGCATACTCCCGGTGCAGGGACCCCAGCTCCGGCATCTCGCCG
>JAJUHI010000247.1 GCA_029267955.1 Sporobacter termitidis
GTACCCCTCGTACACGCGCTGGAAGTCCGGGAACTCCCGGAACTCCATCTCCCGCAGCGCCTTGATTTTTTTGCGGACGGTGGCCTCATGGTCCCACAGCTTGCTGTCCTTCGTGCTGCGGACAATATGGGCCGTCTGGCTGAGCTGCTCTTTGATTTTTTCAAACTCCCGCAGTGCCTTGCGCGCTTTTTTCATATCCCTACCCTGCCGTTATGTTTCTTTATAGTTAGGGTTTCTTTTGTTTGATGATCTATACTTTTGACAGATTATTGAGGAACCTATCTTAAAATGAGACGGCATGGGTTGCCGTCTCATTTATTTTACATCATATATCCAACGCCGCGAAATGGCCGCGGAAAACGGCCTGGGTCACCTGCCCGGCCTTGACGCAGTCGCCCACTTTCATAACCTCCGGCGCGCAGTCCCGCAGGCTGTCGGCCACCTCCCGCAGCGGCCGCTGGCCGGCGGCGACGATGATGGTGTTGGCCTTGAAAAACAGCTCGTTGCCTTCCGTGTCCCTGCAGACCAGCCCGTCTTTTTCCACCCTGACGCCCTTAAGGCCCGTCCGGCACTTGACGGACTTATTAAGCTCCGCTATTAGCAGCGGCCGGTGCCGGGCGTTGGCGTCCGGGCAGACGTCTTCCCGCATCTCAATAACGGTGACCTCGCGGCCTTCCCGCGCTAGATGGACCGCCGTCTCGCAGCCCACAAGGCCGCCGCCCAGTATGACGACCTTTTTGCCGATTTTGTCAATACTGGACGCCGCGGCCGCCGCCGGGAGCACATACCCGGCGTCAATGCCCGGGATCGGCGGCATCACGGGCTCGGCGCCCACGGCGACGATCAAAACGTCGGGCGCGATTGACGCGGCCAGCGCCGGCGTCACCTCCGTATTCAGCCGGACCTCAACGCCGGCCAGTTCCAGCTGCCGCGCCTTCACCGTGACAAAGCGGTACAGGTCGCTCTTGAAGGGGATGCCCCGCTCGGCCTTCAGCGCGCCGCCCAGCTCGCCGCTTTTTTCGCAGAGGATGACCCGGTGCCCCCGCTGGGCCGCCGTGAGGGCCGCCTGCATCCCGCCTGGTCCGCCGCCGGCGACCAGCACCGTCTTGGGCGTTGCGGGCGGCGGCGCAAAGCTCAGCTCATACTCGCTGCCGATGACCGGGTTGACGGCGCAGATGCGCAGGCCCGTGGTCATGCGCTCCGCCATGCAGGTAAAGCAGCGGCAGCAGCGGACAATCTCGTCGTCCCTGCCGGTCAGCGCCTTTCTGGGCAGATACGGGTCGGCCAGTAAGGCCCGCGCCATTTCCACAACGTCGGCCCGGCCCGAGGCGATGATCTCCTCCATCATGGCGGGCTCGTTGAGCGCGCCGATGGTCGCCACCGGCGCCGCCACATGCTTTTTAACCTCCTCGGCGTAATGGACATTGACCCCCCGCTCCATGAACATGGACGGGTGGGTTTTGTCAAAGCTGCCCTTATGGGAACCGGTGGAGACCTGGATCAGGTCAACCCGGGACTCCAGCATCCGGCAAAAATCGATCAGTTCGCTGAAGGGATACCCGTCCTCCAGATATTCCTCGGCGCTCACGCGCACCTCCAGCGGGAAGCCCGGCCCCACCGTCTCCCGGACCCTGTCGATGACCATCAGGGGGAAACGCGCCCGGTTTTCAAGGCTCCCGCCGAACTCGTCCATTCTCTTATTGGTGGACGGAGACAAAAACTGCTGCAGCAGCCAGCCGTGCCCGGCGTGGATGAGCATCATCTCAAAGCCGGCGTCCTTGCACAGCTTCGCCGCCCGGCCGTAGGCGTCCAGAAGCCGGTCCATATCCTCGACCGTCATCTCCCGAGCGATTAAAACGCCGTCCCTGTAATCGTTGCTGGGGCCCAGCGCCGGGCCGTCGGTCAGGGCGTATTTCCCGCCGTGGGACAGCTCAATGCTGGGCACCGCCCCATGCCGCTTGACGGCCCTGGCGGCCATGGCCAGGCTGTCCTTGGCGTTGGGCGCGTCCAGGGTAACCTGGATGGGATAATATTTCCCCGTGGCGCTGTCCACAATCACCTCGCTGACGGTGACGACAGCCGCGCCGCCCCGGGCGCGCAGTTCGTAAAAGGCGATGGCTTCCGGCGTCAGGCAGCCGTCTGACGTCAGGATCGGATACGTCATCGGCGCGGCGATGATCCTGTTTTTCAGGGTAACGCCGCCGATTGTCAATGGGCTGAACAGATGGGGGTATTTTCTCTTCAATGTACATCACGCCTTCTGATACTATCTCAATATGCAGCCGGACAAGTCCGGACTTTGCCTATTATAACACGTAATATAATAACATGGCAGACTATCCCGCCGCTTCTTGTTAAAGATTTAACGCAAATATAAAAAATCGTAAATTAATATATTGTGGTTTCTTTATAAAATAAGTATACTGATATCGATAAAGATTTACTTATTCAACAGGGGCGTGCAGTATGTCAGGAATTGAGAAAAACCCTTCCATATCCATCCAGACTCTCAGGCGTCTGCCGCTGTATTTAAGCTATCTGAAATCCCTTGACAGGGACCGGATCAAGATCATATCGTCGCCCGCCATTGCCCGGGGGCTGGGCTGGGGCGAGGTCCAGGTGCGCAAGGACCTGGCCGCCATAAAAAGCGGCGGGCGGCCGAGAACGGGGTATCTTCTTGAAAAGCTCATCGCCGATCTGGAGGCGTATCTGGGGTACGGCAACATCAACGACGCCGTCCTGGTCGGCGTCGGCCAGCTGGGCCGGGCGCTTTTAACCTACAAGGGCTTTGATACATACGGCTTGAACATCGTCGTCGGCTTCGACATCGACGAGAAC
>JAJUHI010000248.1 GCA_029267955.1 Sporobacter termitidis
GGGGCAGATGGGTTTCACCGGTGAGGATGTAGTAGCATGCTCTGAGCTTTTTAAGGCGGCTTTTTGCCTCGCAACTTAGGCGCAGAAGCAGTCGCTGCCGGCAGCCGCCGGTCAGGCCGGCGAGCCGTTCGTAAAGCGGCGCGTCGCTCGCCTCGTCGTCCATGAAGCCCCGCAGCCGCGCCGCCTCCTCCTTGGCGGCGGTCTGGAGATTGCCGCTGCCCTCCGGGGCGCCGGTAACGCGCCGCCAGACGGCGTCGAATTTTTCCTTGTCGTAACAATAATCGCCGTTGTCCATGACTCTCAGTCCTTTATCGCGCTTTTGGGTCCGGACTGTTTTATACTATGCATTCAATATTGCCAGAGTGCAGTCAATCTGTTAGAATGAAGGGCGGAAAAGGGGGGCTTGTATGCCGAGATTTTTCATCGCCGCGTCGAATATTTTCGGCGGCGTTGCCTATTTAAGCGCCAAGGAGATCGAGCATCTTCGCGCCCTGCGCATCCGACACGGCGAGAGCTTTACCGTCTGCGACGGCGAAGGCAGCGATTACACCTGCAGGCTATTGAAGATGACGCCCGACGGCGCGGAGGCGGAGATTATCAGCCAAACGCCCACGGTCAGCGAGCCGTCCGTTTCCTGTACGGTCTTTACGGCCTTTGCCAAGGGGGACAAGCTGGAAACCGTCGTCCAGAAATCCGTGGAGTTGGGCGCCGGCGGCATTGTGATTTACCCGTCGGCCCGCTGCGTTTCAAGGCCGGAGGGCCTGTCCGTCCTGCATAAGACCGGGCGGCTGCAAAAGATTGCAGAAGAAGCGGCCAAGCAGTCCGGCCGCGGCAAGATACCCCCCGTCACCACGGAGCCGTCCTTTCGCCACGCGGTGGCCTCGGCGGCAAAGGCGGACCTGCCGCTGTTCTTTTACGAGGGCGAAACCGACTGCCATCTCCAGCACGCGCTGAATCAGTTGTCCGTCCCCGTGTCTGTTTCCATCATGACCGGCCCGGAGGGCGGCTTTGAGCCGGAGGAGGCCGCCTTTGCCAAGGAGAGCGGCATGCGCGCCGTCTCCCTGGGCCCCCGCATCCTCCGCTGCGAGACAGCCCCCATTGCCGCCCTGTCGGCGGTGATGTACCATACAGGTAATTTTTAATCCCATCGAAGGAGACCAGATCTATGCCCATGACCGAACTTATAAAATCCGGCGTATGTCTTAAAAACGGCAAACCTGTGCCCGCGTCCGGAGCCGACGCTGCCGCAGGCCGCGAGAAAACGATGGCTTACCAGATCATGCGCCGTCATGACAAAAGCGCCGACCCGAAAAAGATGCGCCTTAAATTTGACGCGCTGGTGTCCCATGACATTACATATGTGGGCATTATTCAAACAGCCCGAGCCTCGGGCATGACAAAGTTCCCGGTGCCCTACGCCCTGACCAACTGCCACAACAGCCTGTGCGCCGTGGGCGGCACCATCAACGAGGACGACCATGCCTTCGGCCTGTCCGCCGCCATGAAGTACGGCGGCATCTTTGTGCCCGCCAACCAGGCTGTTATCCACCAGTACGCCCGGGAGGCCCTCTGCGGCTGCGGCAAAATGATTCTGGGCTCCGACTCCCACACCCGCTACGGCTGCTACGGCACCATGGGCATCGGCGAAGGCGGGGGAGAGCTGGCCAAGCAGCTTTTGGAGAACACCTACGACGTGGACGCGCCGGAGGTTGTCCTGGTCTGGGTGGAGGGGCAGGTCCCCCATGGCGTGGGGCCCCACGACGTTGCCATCGCCCTGGTGGCCGCCACCTTTGACAATAATTTTGTGAAAAACAAGGTCATGGAATTTGCCGGCCCCGGCATTGCGGCGCTTTCCATGGATTTTCGCATCGGTATTGACGTGATGACCACGGAGACCACCTGCCTGTCCTCCATCTGGGTTACCGATGAAAAAGTCAAGGCCTACTATCAAAACGTCGGACGCCCCGAGGACTTCGCGGAGCTTTTGCCCGGCGACGGCGCGTACTACGATTCCATGATCAAACTGGACCTTAGCCAGATGGAATCCATGATCGCCCTGCCGTTTCACCCCTCAAAGGCGTTCACCATCCATGAACTCCAGAAGGACCCCCGGGGCATCTTCGCCCAGGTGGAGAAGTGGTGCAACGAGGAGCTGGGCGACAGCGTCAAAATGGACCTTCAGCGCAACATCAACGCCCAGGGCCAGGTGACCGTGGAGCAGGGCATTATTGTGGGCTGCGCCGGCGGCATGTACGAGAATATTTCGGAGGCTGCCGACATTTTAAGGGGCAAATCGGTGGGCAACGGCTTTTTCTCGCTGTCGGTTTACCCGTCCTCCACGCCCATCGGCCTTGCCATGGCCAAGGACGGCATTACCGCGACGCTGATGGAGGCCGGCGCGCTGATTAAGCCCGCCTTCTGCGGCCCCTGCTTCGGCGCGGGCGACACCCCCGCCAACAACACCCTGTCCATCCGCCACGCCACCCGCAACTTTAAAAACCGCGAGGGGTCCAAGCCGGGGAATGGCCAGATTGCGGCCGTCGCCCTCATGGACGCCCGTTCCATCGCCGCCACGGCGGCCAACGGCGGCATCCTGACGGCCGCCACCGACATCGATTACACCGTGACGCCCCGCAGCTACAAATACGACCCGTCCATATATGAAAAGCGCGTGTACAACGGCTTCGGCAGGCCCGACCCGACGGTGACGCTGCGCCTGGGCCCCAACATCGCCGACTGGCCGAAGATGCACCGGATGGACGAGGACCTGCTGGTCCGGCTGTGCGCCGTGATCCGGGACGAGGTGACGACCAC
>JAJUHI010000249.1 GCA_029267955.1 Sporobacter termitidis
CACCGAGCCCTACAAGGCCGTCAACAGGACGGTCCACCCCGACGATACGCTGGTCCGGGTGGGGGATGTGACCATCGGGGAGGGGTACTTTCAGGTGATTTCCGGGCCCTGCTCGGTGGAGAGCCAGGCGCAGATAACAGAGGTTGCGCAGTCGGTTAAGGAAAGCGGGGCAACGCTTTTACGGGGCGGCGCCTTCAAGCCGCGCACCTCGCCCTATTCCTTTCAGGGGCTGCAGGAGGAGGGCCTGGCGTATCTGCTGGCCGCCGGGCGCGCTGTCGGGCTGCCTGTTGTCACCGAGGTCATGAACCAGACGCAGCTGCCGCTGTTTGAGGATGTGGACGTGATTCAGGTCGGCGCCCGCAACATGCAGAATTACGACCTGCTCAAGGAAGTCGGCCGCATGAAAAAGCCCGTCATCCTCAAACGGGGCTTTTCCAGCACCATTGAAGAATTTCTCATGAGCGCCGAATACATCATGGCCGAGGGCAACCCCAACGTCATCCTCTGCGAGCGCGGCATCCGCACCTTTGAGACCATGACCCGCAATACGCTGGACCTGTCCGCCGTGCCGCTTTTAAAGCAGAAATCCCACCTGCCCGTCATTGTTGACCCCAGCCACGCCGCCGGGCTACGCAGCCTTGTCCCCGCACTGTCGAAGGCCGCCGTCGCCGTGGGCGCCGACGGACTGATGATCGAAACCCACAACGACCCGGCCCGCGCCCTCTCCGACGGCGCCCAGAGCCTGGACCTGGACCAATTCCGCGCCCTGTGCGCCGATATCCGCAGAAGAGCGGAATTTGAAGGAAAGCGCGTGGGGTAAACTGCGGCAAGGTTGGCTGCCGCTGTTATGCCCGATGACGCCGGTGGGCCGATATAAGAAGGACAGCGGCCCGCTGAGGTCAAAGCGCCGTTAAGCGGCGCTTTGGGCTCTACATAATTTGCCCTGTAAGGAGGGGTGGACAATGCAAGACAAACAACGCATACTCACCGGCGACAGGCCCACAGGCAGGCTCCACCTGGGGCATTACGTCGGCAGCCTCAAAAACCGCGTGAAGCTGCAGTATGACTACGAAACGTTCATCCTCATCGCCGACGTCCAGGCGCTGACCACGCATTTTGACAAGCCGGCGCTGATCAAAGACAGCATATTTCAGGTGGCCGTTGACAACCTGTCGGCAGGGCTCGACCCTAGCGCGGTGACGTTTATCCAGCAGTCGCAGATACCGGCCATTGCCGAGCTGACGGTCTTGTTTTCGCTCCTTGTCAGCGTCAATACCCTGCGCCATAACCCCACGGTCAAATCCGAGGCGGCGCAGTACGGGTATCAGGACCTGTCATACGGTTTTCTCGGGTATCCGGTCAGTCAGGCGGCTGATATCATCTTTTGCCGGGCTGACCTTGTGCCGGTGGGCGACGACCAACTGCCGCATCTGGAACTGGCGCGCAAAATCGTCCGGCGATTTAACGAGCTTTATAGCGCCGGCCTGAAGGAGCCGAAAGAGCTGCTTGGCCCGATACCGCGGCTGAAGGGCTTGGACGGCTCGTCAAAGATGGGCAAAAGCAGGGGCAACGCCATATTTCTCTCGGACAGCGACGAGACGGTGGCGGAGAAAATCACAGCGGCCAAAACCGACCCGGCCCGCGTCCATAAAAACGATCCGGGCCATCCGGATATTTGCACGATATATAGCTATCACCAGGCGTTTAACGCAGAGCGGCATGAAGAAATTTTTGAAGACTGCAAGCGGGGCGCCGTCGGCTGCCGGGACTGCAAGCGGCATTTGACAAGCTGCTTAAACCGGCAGCTTTTACCCATCCGCGAAAAAAGGCGGCATTACGAAGCGAATCTTCATATCGTCAGGGAGCTTATCATGGAGGGCAGCAAAAAAGCCCGCTTGATCGGGGATGAAACGGTATGCCGCCTGAAACAGGCCATGTCCCTCGACCTTGAGAACATGAATTAACAAATTATTTATTGATAAAAATTCCCGGTAATTGTATCATTGGAGAAGTGCTTAATTTAATAAATTATGGGATTTGGTGAAGAGAGTTGCTCAAGGTTGAACATGTGACGAAAAAGTACGGGAAGACCATTGCCAATGACGATATCAGCTTTTCCATCGACGCCGGACAGATAGCGATATTGTTGGGGCCCAACGGCGCGGGCAAGTCCACGATTATCAAGTGCATCGCCGGCCTGCTCCGCTTTTCCGGGACCATTGAAGTGGACGGACACCCCAACAAATCGCTGGAGGCCAAACGCGCCCTGGGCTATATCCCCGAGATGCCGGCAATCTACGATCTGCTGACGGTGGAGGAGCACCTGGAGTTTGTCCGCCGCGCCTACAGGCTGGAGGACGACGGCTACGGCCGCAGCCTTTTGGAACGGTTTGAACTGTGGGACAAAAAAGACAAGCTGGGCAAGGAGCTGTCCAAGGGAATGCTGCAAAAGCTGTCCATCTGCTGCGCCCTTGT
The DNA here is from genome assembly GCA_029267955.1 of Sporobacter termitidis. GTDB lineage: Bacteria > Bacillota > Clostridia > Oscillospirales > Oscillospiraceae > Sporobacter > Sporobacter termitidis_A. Next base: position 2,476 of record JAJUHI010000249.1, read on the forward strand.
ACATAAGCCGCGGATGGTCATTTTTGACGAGCCTATGGTGGGGCTTGACCCCCACGCCATCAAGGAGCTCAAGCAGCTGTTTCGCGAAATGAAAGCTGACGGCGCGGCGCTGCTTATCAGCACGCACATGATCGACAGCGTCGAGGATTACTGGGATGTGACGCACATCATGACGGGCGGCCGCATCGCCGCCACAAAACACAACACCCCGGAGGCGCTCCGGTCCCAGAGCCTTGAGGAGTTGTTCTTCGAGATCACCGAGAGCGGGCAGGTGAACGGCTAGATGAAAGCACCGCTCCTGTATCTCATTGCCAC
>JAJUHI010000250.1 GCA_029267955.1 Sporobacter termitidis
CCCATGCCGAGCTCAAGCGCTTTTTCGTTGAGCGCTTCCGTGCCTTTTGGCACGCGGGCGAGAACAGCCTTCTTCAAAGATTCGGGGGAAACGACGCCGGTGATCTTCACCAGCGCGCCCAACGCGACGATGTTCGCCACCAGGGTCTTGCCCAGTTCATCTTTGGCCGTATGGGTGATCGGCAGTTCATAAACCTTGCCTTTGAAGTTCGCCGGCAGGCTGCTGACAAACAGGCTGTCGGTGATCAAAATGCCGTTGTCCGTCAAGTCCGTCGTGTACTTGTTGCAGGCTTCCTGGCTCATCGCCAGGACGACGTCCGGGGTCGTAACCTTCGGATAGTTGATTACCTTGTCGGAAATCAAGGTTTCCGCCTTGCTCGAGCCGCCGCGGGCTTCCGGGCCGTAGGACTGCGATTGGATGGCGTATTTGCCGTCCAACAGCGCCGCCTCCGCCAGGATGATGCCGCCGAGGATCAGGCCTTGGCCGCCGGTACCGGATAAACGAAGCTGTTTCATCTTAGTTGCCCCCCTTTTCCAGTTCGCAGGTGTTGGGGCGGATGATCTGCGCCGCCGGCCGGGCTGTGCCCTGGGCCGCTGCGATGACTTTGTCGTATTCTTTCGTGTACTCAGGCGCTTCGGCCTGGTACAAGACGCCCATCGGGAATTTGCCTTCGCGCTTGTCTTCCGGCAGCTTGTCGAAAGCGGCCTGGAGGACGAAGCTGTCGCGCTGCCATTTCATCATGTCCGGCGCGCCGCCTTTTTTGTTCTGGCGGCCGAACGAGATCGGGCAGGCCGTGATCGCTTCGACCAGGCTGAAGCCGTCATGGGCGATCGCTTTGGCGATGACGTCGACCAAGACCGGCGTGTGGTAGGTCGTGGCGCGGGCGACGAAGGTCGCGCCGGCCGCCTTGGCCAATTCCGTGATGTCGAAGCTGCGTTCGATCGTGCCGTACGGCGCCGTCGTCGCTTTGGAGTGGGTCGGGGTCAGCGGCGAGTATTGGCCGCCCGTCATGCCGTAAATGTTGTTGTTGAACAGCACGACCGTGATGTTGATGTTGCGGCGGGCCGCATGGATGAAGTGGTTGCCGCCGATTGCGGTGGCGTCGCCGTCACCCGTGCAGACGATGACATTCAGTTTTGGCTCGGAGAGCTTCACGCCGGTGGCGAACGGAATCGCGCGGCCGTGGGCCGAGTGGACGGTGTTGAAGTCCAGGTAGCCGGACGAACGGCTCGAGCAGCCGATGCCGGAGACGATCGACGTCTCGTCCTGGCTCAAGCCGAGTTTATCAATCGCTTTGACAATGGCGCCGGTGACGATGCCGTTGCCGCAGCCGGGGCACCAGATATGGGGCAGGCGGCCCGGACGGAAATACTTTTCTATGAGTTCTTGTGTTTCCACGAACGAATCCTCCTTATACAAGAGGCAACTTGCGCCCTTGCTTATTTTGCAGCCGGAGATTAAGCCAGGCCTTTGACGGTCGCGTAGAGCTCGTCAGGGGTGATGGCTTCGTTGTTGTATTTGCCATGGAAGGTGACGGGCGCCTGGCCGGCAACCGCTCTTTGTACTTCCAGCACGTATTGGCCGTAGTTCATTTCCGCTACCACGACGTGCTTGACTTTTTTCGCCAAGGCGGCGATTTCTTTGTCGGCGAACGGCCAGATGGTGATCGGGCGGAACAGGCCGACTTTGAGCCCTTCCGCTCTGGCGCGGTCGACTACGTCGTACGCCGTACGGGCCGTGCCGCCGTAAGCGACGATGGCGATGTCGGCGTCGTCAAGCTGGTAGGATTCGCTCATCATGATGTCGTCTCTGTGCATCTCCAGCTTGTTGTGGAGGCGTTCGAGGCATTCCACCGTAGCGGCGGGGGTGCCTTTCGGGAAGCCGGTTTCGTCATGGACGAGGCCGGTGACATGCCAGCGGTAGCCGCTGCCGAAGTCGGCCATCGCCGGGACGAGGTCCGCATCGGCCTTGTAGGCCTTGTACTCAGCCGGCGCTACGGTCGGGCGCTTGCGTTCCGGTTTGGCGACGGTGTCGAAGTCGGGCAGGTCGATGCGCTCGCGCATGTGGCCGACGACTTCGTCGACGAGCAGGATGACCGGGGTGCGGTATTTTTCCGCGATGTCATAGGCCTTGACCGTCAGGTCGAAGCACTCGGTTACCGTGGTCGGGGTCAGGGCGACGATCGGATGGTCGCCGTGCGTGCCCCAGCGGGCTTGCATGACGTCGCCTTGCGCCGGCGAGGTCGGTTGGCCGGTGGACGGGCCGACGCGCATGACGTTGACGATGACCATCGGGATTTCGGCGATGACGGCATAGCCGATCAGTTCTTGTTTCAGGGAGAAGCCCGGGCCGCTGGTGGCGGTCATGACTTTCTTGCCGGTCAGGGCAGCGCCGATAATGGCGCCGATGCCGGCGATTTCGTCTTCCATTTGGATGAATTTGCCGCCGACTTGCGGAAGGGCTCTAGCCAATTGCTCAGCCACTTCGGTCGACGGAGTGATGGGATAGCCGGCGAAGAAACGCACGCCCGCGGCGATTGCGCCTTCGGCCACAGCTTGGTTACCCTGCAGAAGAAGCATCTTGGACACGTAATTCACTCCTTACTCTCAGTTCTCGACAAAGATTGCAAAGTCCGGGCAGCGCATCTCGCATTGCTTGCATTTGATGCAATCTTGTTCGCGAGCGACGACAACCTTTTCCAGTTCACTCAACTCCAACACTTTTTTCGGGCAGAACTCAACGCAAATGCCGCAACCTTTGCAGCGTTCCA
>JAJUHI010000251.1 GCA_029267955.1 Sporobacter termitidis
CAGAGGGTACAGGTGTAGAAGGTGTCCACGCTCTCGTCGGTCATGGCGTTTAGACGCTCGTCCCGGGCCGTATAGCGGGGCATCGCCTCCTCCGCCAGGAGTTTTTCAACCTGCGCCTTGTCGGTGATGATGGTCACCTGGCATTTGTCCACGACGCTGGAGAATTCGTCCATGACCTCGTGATAGACCACCTCGCCCAGGTCCTTGACGCGCAGGCCCTTGCTGTATGCGTCCTTGGAGATGCGCACTCGGATGAGGTTGCGCTGGCCGGTGTGCATCACGCCCTCGATATAGTTGAACCAGTGATGGATTTTACGCTCGATGACGGGCTCAAAGTCCACCTGCATCTTCTTGCCGGCAACCTCCACATAGGTCGCCAGGGGCAGCGATACGGGCGCGGCGCCGTCGATGTCGGGGCCGATGACGGTGATTTTGTGGTCCTCGACCTCCTCGGGCTTGCGCATGACCACCAGCTCGCAGGTGGGGTTTGCGCCGGAGTAAAACTCGGCGTGCATGTCGCTCTTGCGGATGATCTCGCCTTCAAAGGCGGAGGCGAAGCCCATGCAGATTTCGATGTTTTTAACCTTGACCTTGATATCCCGCAGCTCCAATGACTTCTTGACGGTGTCCACATGGTTTGTCACCGACTCCAGCGCGCCGGGGACCTGATTGTCGCCCAGGTCCACGTCCACGATCACCGGGAAGCCGAGGGCGATCGCGCCGGCGCCCGCCGATACGACGACCTCGCTTAAGGGCCCGAAGGTGTTGACGAAAGCGGGGACACGTTCTTTCGTATACTTGAGCAGGCCGCCCAAATCGCCCGGCTGGACGGCGCCGAAAATCAGCGCCGCGCGGATGGCCACGGTGACCACGTGGATAACCGCCGTCACGTCGTGACCCAGCGGGACAACGCGGTAATCCAGACCCATTTTAATGCCCGCAGCGGCGGCTTGGTCGATCACATCGCCCACGAGGAAGGTCAAGAGGCCTTTCGTCTGGTATTCCTTGACCACCATCGCCAATTGGGACGGGTCCTCGGCGCTGCCCAGCACCACGGCCACGCCGGGGATATCGCCCGTCACCAGCGGGACGCCCAGGGAACGGATGACCGGGTCGGGCACAAAGCCGATACCGGGCACGCGCCCGCTGTCGCCCTCAGTTTCATATGACGGCGGGTTACCTACAAACTTCAAACCTTCCAGGATTTCCGCGCCCACAGCGGTGGCAAGGCCGGCATTGAGGGCGTCGCCCAGCTCGTCCTTGTTGGTAATGAGGCTTTTCATCACGCCGACGCAGGCCGGCAGGTCGCCGAGCTTCGTGACCTTGACGCCCGTGGCGGCATAGATGGTTGGGAAGAAGTAGGCGGTATCGGGGAACGCCACCTTGGTATCGGCGCCGTAGGCGGCAAGGGCATCGTTGACGGCCTTCTCCGTCAGTCCGGCAACAGCATTGGAACCGGCATAAATAAGATCTGTTAATGCGCTCATGATTTTGCCTCCCTTATAATTTTAAATACAGCGCTGGAACGCTGCAGCGTTGGAACGCTAAGGCGTTAACGCTTCATTAAACAAAGCATCATTCTGCGCAGCTGCGTGAGAATCTTCCCGGCACATTGTTTCGCTGTTAAGGTCCTGCGCGGCGCGCTGCCCGGCTTGACTGTCGGGCACCGGACGTTATGATATATTCAATTTTTCCATGATGGCATTCAGCGCCGTTTTAACTGGACTGCCCTCCGGCACGTGGGCGCTGGGCTTTCCGTCGGCGTCGTACCGGTAGACCGTGTCGTCCTGGGGCACAACGCCGATGAGGTCCAGCTTCTGATTTGCGATTTCCTCCTGGACGCCCGCTTCCAAGACGCTGTCGGGCGCCCTGTTGACAATCAGCTTTGTGACGCCGGGGTTGAGCTTTAAGTCCTGCACCATTTTCGCGATGCGCCCGACGGCCTGGATGCCCCGGCGGGATGCGTCGCTGATGAGCAGGAGCACGTCAATATGAGGCAGGATGCCCCGGCTGATGTGCTCAAGCCCCGCCTCATTGTCCACGACGATATAGCGGTAACCGCTCTTGTATTTTTCAATCTGCGATTTCAGGATGCCGTTGACGTAGCAGTAGCAGCCCGCCCCCTGGGTGCGGCCCATGACGATCATGTCGTAGTCGTCTTCCTCGATCAAAGCGTCGTTGAACATGAATTCGGTGTATTCCTGCTTTGTCATGTTGGCGGGGATCTCTTCCCCGATAGCGTCCTTGTACTGCATATTTTCGCGGATATCGCCCAGGGTGGTTGTGACCTCGACGCCCAGGACCTCGTTGAGGTTCGAGTTCGGGTCGGCGTCCACGGCCAGGATCGGCCCCAGCTTTTTCTTCACAAGGTAATCGACGATCATGCCGCTGAGGGTGGTTTTGCCGGTGCCGCCTTTGCCGGCCACGGCAATTACGGTTGGTTTCATGCGGGGTCCTCCGTTTCGATGACGACCTTGCCGTTGACAAGGTCGGCCAGTATCAGCTTGCCCTTCAGCGTTGTCTCGTTCTCCAGAAGGTCGGTAAAAACGTAGCCGTCGCTCCCAAGGCTGATTTTTTGAATATTATTCAAAAGCAGCTGTTCCGCACCGTTCTTTTTTTCATAGACGCGTGACAGGCACATAAGTTCGCCCCCTTATTTCAGCGCCGACAGGACCGCTTCCAAACGCCCGTTGGCGCGGCGGACGTCCTCGATGCACCGGCTGACCTCGCCGGCCTC
>JAJUHI010000252.1 GCA_029267955.1 Sporobacter termitidis
CCGCGGGCTTCTTTGTCTCTTCCGCGCCGTCGCCGGACTCCTGGGCGGCCGGCGTCTCCTCCGTCTTGGCCTTCCGGGTCTTTTTCTCCTTGGGGGCCGCGTCCTTCTTGTCCGCGCCCTTGTCCTCGCCGTCGGCGTTGTCGGCGGGCGCCTCCGCAATGGCGTTGTCGATCACCAGCTTGCTGGCGGCGCGCAGGTTCAGGTCATGGACGGCCGATTCGGTCGGGACGTTCTCCTTGGCCACGGTAACCTCCACGCCGTAGCGCTTGGCAAGGTCTTCGTAGTAGTTCTCGATTTCCTCGTCCGTGGGCTTGAGACCCTCAAGCTCGGCGACCTTTTCAAGGGCCAGCGTGATTTTAACCTGCTTCTCCGCGTTGGGACGCATGGTGGCGCGGAAGCCTTCCTCGTTTGTGCCCAGCATGTTAAAGTACATGCCCAGTTCCATGCCGTAACCGGCCAGCTGGCGGCGCATGCTCTCCAGCTGATTGTCAAGAAACTCGTCGATCATGGCATCGGGAATCTCCGCTTCCACGGCCTCGGCAAGCTTTGTCAGCACGCCGTCCTCAAAGGCCCTGTCGGCCTCGGTCTGCTTCTCTAAAGTCAGCTTCTCCCGGATGCTGTTTTTGTATTCCTCCAGCGTGTCAAACTCGGAGACGTCCTTGGCAAATTCGTCGTCCAGCTCCGGCAGGATTTTCTCCTTGATTTCCTTGACCTTCACCTTGAAAACAACGGGTTTTCCGGCCAGGTCTTTCTGAGGGTAGTCGTCCGGGAATACCAGGTCCAGGTCGCGCTCTTCGCCTGTCATCATCCCATTGATTTTCTGTTCGAAGCCGGGGATAAAGGTGTTGGAGCCCAGAACAAGCTCATAGTTCTCCCCTTTTCCGCCCTCGAAGGCCTTGCCGTCGATAAAGCCTTCAAAATCTATAATCACCGTGTCCTCGTTGATGGCGGGACGGTTGGCTGTCTGGATACGGGCGTTGCGCAGCCGGACGGCGGCAATTTCACTGTCCACGCTGCTCTCCTCAACCACGACCGCAGGCTTCACAGCCTTGAGGCCCTTATAGTCACCGAGCTTGATCTCGGGATACAGCTCGACGGTAAAGGTGACGGACGCCGACTTGTCGTCGTCAAAATTCACATCCTGGATTTTGGGGTAGCCGACAACCTTCAGCGCCGACTCGGAAATGCCCGTGCTGCATACTGTCGGCAGTATGATATCAAGCGCGTCGTTGTAAAAAACGGAGGCGCCGTACATTCTCTCAATAATCTTGCGCGGGGCCTTCCCCTTCCGGAAACCGGGAACTGAAATACGGTTCTTGTTTTTCTTGTAGGATTCGTTTAACGCATTTTCAAATTCCTCGGGTGTGACCCTGACGGTCAGCTCGGCGGTTTTACTGTCTTTCTTTTCGCAGCTCGTGACGTTCAAAATTACTTCCTCCTGTGAAACCTGTATGGTTAGGCATGGTCAAGACATTGTATCAGATTCGGCTTCGTATTGCAATAAATTTTACGTATAAAGGCATACAGTGACGGTATAAACCGTCATGGACGGACCATGACGGGCGCAAAGCCGACGTAGTCGGCCGAGACCAGATGGTAGTCGATGCCGTCGTACAGGCCCGTTATGGCGGACCGGTGGCCGTGGCTGTGGATATGGCCGTACCAGCAGCTTGTCACGCCGTACTTTTTCATCACCTGGATGATTTCCGGGCAGACGTAGTTTTTATAAACCGGCGGATAATGCAGAAAAACGATTTTTTCTCGGGCGTCGCCGGCGGCGGCCAGAGAGGCCTCCAGCCGGAGGGTTTCGCGGTTTAATATCTTCCGGTCGTGGCCGGAGCCCGTCTCCTCCTCGAAAAACCAGCCGCGGGTGCCGCAGACGGCAGCGCCCTGATAGTCAAAGCTGTTATTGTTGAGGATTTCTATATTGTCCAGTCCGTTGCCGCGGAAAAACGCGCGCATTTTTGAAACGGTGTTCCACCAGTAATCGTGATTGCCCTTGAGCACAATCTTTCTGCCGGGCAGCGACGCGATAAACCGGAAGTCCTCCAGGCTCTCCTGCAGCGACATGCCCCAGCTCACATCGCCGCAGATGACGCACACATCCTCCGGGCCGAGCTTTGAAAACCCGTCCCTGAGCCTGTCGATGTAATTGTCCCAGCCGCTAAAGACGTCCATCGGCTTATCCGAGCCGATGGACAGGTGCAAATCGCCGATCGCGTACAGTGCCATCAAAAACATTTCCTTTATAAACAGTTGCATCGGGGCAGATACTAGAAGCGCAGTACCAAAACAAGGGGTGAACGAAAAGACAGATGCCCGATTTCAGGAAAAACGACGTGCTATACGGCGTGGGCTGCGATGTGGTCAGCTGCAAGTACCACGGCCACGACAACCGATGCTACGCCGACAACATTATGATCGAATCTCCCACCGCCGTCAAACGGGCGGAGACCTACTGCGCCACCTATGAGCCGCGCCCGTCCGGCACATAAGCGCAGATATTGTAAACACCTGCACGGCCGGCGGCCGCGCCGTTTACTTCGGGGCGTCCGCCGGTCGTCCTTTATCCCCTGCGTGCCGTTTTCTTGTCAAATGCCGCGCCGCCGTGCCGCCCAAGCGGTTCGGCGGTTATGACAAAAACCGTGTGACGACGCCTGTCATGGCGTCTTTTTCGACGCAGTCCCGGAAGCGGACGGTTTTGCC
>JAJUHI010000253.1 GCA_029267955.1 Sporobacter termitidis
GAGGTGGACGATTATCTCCGCAGGACCATGGAGAAAACGCCCCGGGGGGCCGGCGCGGACGCCAGAACAGCGGAGGGCGCCGCCGCCCGCGCCGTTGTGACCGCCGCCGGGCAGGACGAGCTGATCCGCGGCAATGAGCTGATTATCTGCGGGCAGGATGTGTCTCTGGACATTCTCATCACCCATCTGACCACGAGGTACGACGGAATACCGGCGTACCGGTCCCATTTGGCCAGCTATAACGGGATATACGCCCTGTACCAGGGGAAAGTGAACGTGGCCACAGCCCATCTTTGGGACGGCGATACCAACGAATATAACGTCTCCTATATCAAAAAAATGATGCCGGGCACCCCTGCCGTGATCGTCCGCATTGGCCAGCGGATGGAGGGGTTCTACGTGCCGGCGGGCAACCCGAAAAACATCCGCGGCTGGGAAGATTTAAAACGGGAGGACCTGACCTTGGCAAACCGCGAGAAGGGCAGCGGCGTCCGCGTGCTGATTGACGAAAAGCTCCGCCTGATGGGTATACCGGGAGAGAAAATCAAAGGCTACCACAAGGAGCATAAGACCCACCTGGCGGTGGCAACCGCGGTGGCCACCGGCCTTGCCGACGTGGGCATCGGCAGCGAAAAGAGCAGCCTGACCATGAAGGGCATCGACTTTATCCCGCTGCAAATGGAATGCTACGATCTTGTCATTAGAAAAAGCGACGCCGGCAAGCCGCATTTTCAGGCCATGCTGGAGGTTGTGGCGTCGGAGGCGTTTAAACGGGACATCGCCGAGGCCGCCGGCTTCGACGTCTCCCAGACGGGCAACATCATCCTGGCGTAATTTTACGCCGGGGGTTGCGCTGGTTATATTGGTTCAATAAAAAAGAGCAGGGTATCCACCGGATTAGATATCCGGAGGATAGCCTGCTTTTAAGATTGATATGGGGGTTAAAAGTGCCGCGGTTTCGCCGTTACCGGCTTTCCAGACGGCGGGCCACGTCCTCGGGGGACAGGCCGCTGGCGTTGATGATGTTTGCCGTTGCCGTCCGGTTTTCAAAGCCGAGGAAGTTCTCGCTGCCGCCGGAGATGACCAGCGCGTCAAAGTCTTTTTTGTTCAGCTGCATGTTGCTCGCGTTGAATTTTTCAACGGTGTAGCCCTGCTGCGCCAGGTAATCGGCGACGGGCGCCAGATTCTGCTCCACGGCGATTTTGCCTTTTTTATTTGTCATTATGGTCTTCACCTCGCCATTAGCTTTCGTCAAAACACGCCCATTATGTGCCGGAAAGCAAAGAAGTGAAGACGCCGGATGTGTTTATGCCGTTTCGCTGTCCTGCCGGGCCAGCTGGTCTAAGGATTTCCCCTTCGTTTCCGTCCGGATAAAGAGGATAACGCTCAAAGCGCCGATAAGCGCCGGAATGGCGAACAAGCCCAGCAGCCTGTAATCGCCGGTCTCGGGGCGGATGAGCAGGCCGCCGATGACGGGCGCGATGATGGCCCCCAAACGGCCGAAGGCCTGTCCCCACGCGACGCCGGTGTTGCGGAATTCTGTTGGGTACGCTTCCGCCATCAGCGGGTTGATCGACGTTAGGGCGTAATTGATGGTAAAGCCGATGAGGAGCGCGGCGGCAAACAGCAGGCCCACGGCCGCGGCGTCCAGCGCCAGCGTCAGCAGCACCACGGCAACGGCCTCCAAAATAAAGATCATCAGCAGGTTCTTCCGCCGCCCGATCCCCTCGGCGATAAAGCCGGTGGTGATATTGGCCGCCAGGGCCGCCAGATTGGAGAAAATGGCGATGGAGATATACCCCTTTTCCCGCATGATGGTGGGCAGCCAGGCATTGATGCCATACAGCACAAAGGAGCCCATGAAATAGGCCAGCCAAATCCCCGTCGTGACCCGGGCAAATTTCTTTGAAAACAGCGCCCGGGGGCCGGAGAGCTTCGGCCGGGGCGGGGCGAGAATGTCGTCGGGGTTCCAGGGGGACGTTTTGCCGGCGGCCATTGTTTCGATTCTGGCCAGCACTAAGACGGCCTCCGCCCGGCGGCCCCTGCTTAACAGCCAGTGGGGGGATTCGGGCATGACGAAATATAGGACAATGGCGTAGACAAACGGCACGATGCCGAAGAGATAGCAGTAGCGCCAGCCCAACGACTGGGTCACCGCCGTGGCAATAACGCCCGCTAAAAACCAGCCGGCGATCATCCAGGCCAGACCGAAGGTGACGAAAATGCTGCGCTGCTTTGTGGGCGTCGTTTCCGAAAACAGGGTGGTGACCACCGGCACGCACGCCCCGAGCCCCAGACCGGCCAGGACGCTGAGCACGGCGAAAAACAGGAAACCGGGCGCAAAAAAGATCGGCACGGTGAAAACGGAATAGATGAGGATGCTAAAGACCAGGGTCTTCCTGCGGCCGATTTTGTCCGAGAGGACGCCGGACACGACGGCGCCCGCCACAATGCCGATCAGGCTCCAGGAGGAGAGGGTGCTCGTCTGGAACGTGCTCAGCCCCCACTCCAGCTGAATGGTCTTCATGGTGTACGGCACAATCATGTAGGTATAGCCGTCAAAAATCATGGCAAAGCCCAGGAAAAAGAACATGAACCAGGTGAACCTGCTGACCCCGAAGGAGTCAATAACCGACGAAATGCTGTATTTGGAGCCTGGCGCCGACGGATTGCTCATAACATTCTCCTTACCGGATGA
>JAJUHI010000254.1 GCA_029267955.1 Sporobacter termitidis
AGCTATTCGACAATGATGGCGGTGGCTTTAAAGTTTGATGCGTCGCTGTAGGTGCCGTAGACAACGAGCTGCGAGTTGACGGTGATGTTGCCGAGATTCATGGTGCGGCCCGTTCCGGCGTAGATGATCGTGACCACGGAGGAGGCGTCGATATAAATAAGCTTTTCAGCCGAGGTGAGCAGCGTCAGGGTTTTCTTCTGAGCATCCACCGCCAGCACGGCGCCGGTCACCTTCTTGCTGGTGGCCACAGAGCTCTTCAGATGGATTTCCGTAATGGTGTCGCCGTAAACGACGACGGTGACAGTGTCCCCCACGTTGATATCGGTCAGCAGGATGGATTTGGTGCCGCTGTAAGCCGCGGCGTTCTCGTCCACCTTGAGGGTGACGGCGGTGCCGTCTGCTTTTGTCAGCGTCCAGACGGTGCCGGTCTTCGTTGTGGAGACGGCGGTCAGCTCGCCCTCCACCGTGTTCTCCGTACCCGACAGAATAATCGCCGCCAGGGCGCCGTCGTCAATTTTCATCGTCACCGCCGTGCCGGTTTTCAGCCGGTCGACGCCGATGGCGATACTGCCGCGCATGATTTGGGGCAGGTTTGCGATATCCAGCAGGAAACGGTAGCTGACGCCGGCGCTGTCTGTCACCTTCATCGACACGGTGGTGCCATAGCTGATTTCCGTGATGGTGCCTATAAGCTCCCGGTCGCCGAAGGTTGCGATGATCTTAACGCAAAAATTGTTCTGCAGCTTCAGCGTCACCAGATCAGAGGTCTTGACAGCGGACGCGGCGACGCTGACCCCGTCTTTGGTGATCGTGTTCGTGCTGTCGATGGGATAGGACGTAACGGCGCCGGTAACGGGGTTTTTAACGGCGATGTAGTCCGTCAGCGACGAGTAGACGACCCCTTGCACCCACTTGATGTTCTCCGCGCTCTCAATGGCGATTTTCGTGATGGCGTTGTCCTTGAAGTAGATGTTGGCATAGCAGCCCTCATAGAGGATGTTCATCGTCTTTGCCGCGCCGTTGACGGTAACGGTGGCTGTGGCCGGTACGTTATAAATCCTGGTCAGCCCGTCAAGGCCCTTGAATTCCACAGTGTTTGTCCCCACCGAGGTGATGATGCCCTCCGTCCGGCTCAAGCCGGAATAGCCTTCAATGAGGAAGGTTTTATTATTGCTTTTGGCGAGGTCAAGAGCCCGGGAGACCATTGCCGCCACGTCACAACGCCTGGCGCTGGCCTGGGGGTTGAATTTATTCAGATTGTCACCGCTGACGATTTTGATGGCGTAAAGCTCGGCCACCGAAGTAAAGCAGCTGGGTGAAATCAGATTCGCGTCGGCAAAGGGCAGCGTCGTGCCGGCCAGCGCCTCGGCCGCCGCCGTCAGCTGCATGGCCCGCACCAGGAAAACGGCCAGCTGTTCCTTGCGGATTTCCGCCTGGAGGTTTATTGTTTTAAGCTCGCTCGGGGTAATAATCCCCGCCGCCAGGCAGACCGTCAGGCTGTCATAGGCCCACGCCAGCGTCGCGGGCACGGCGCTTGTGACGGTCGCCATGTAGTCGGCCTTGATCATCGCCAGCTCCGTATCCCCCACCGTATAGAACCGGGACAGCATCACCAGCGTTTCGATGGCTTTCATGTTTTCGTTGGGACGCATGGTGTTGTCCGGATAACCGGACAGGTATCCCTTTTCTGCCAGGTCCTTCATGTACGACTCGGCCCAGTGGCCGCCCAGATCGGTGTAATTGGCCGCGGACGCGGGCAGCACAAAGGCGATGGCCATAACAAGCGCCAGTATTGCCGCAATAATCTTTTTCGACATCATCAGAATATCAACCTCTTTCCTCAGACACTAACAAACCCCATACATCCACAGGCGGCTCTTGCCGCCCTTTGGCAAAAGGAACCGTCTCCTTACACTAATTTACTATATTTTGATGTACAGTCAATGGATTTCGCATAAATTCGTCAAAATATTGTAGATTATGTAAAAAGGACGGACGCAATTTTGACGATAAATGACGGCAAATGTTCCCATGCCTCCCATTTGCGTGCCGACAGCCGATTGCATTTTTAAAGGCCTGTGCTATAATCATTCCAATTTGAATTTAAGAGGAGCATACCCGCCCGTATGAAAACTGTCCTACATAACACCGCCCGCCGGCTCCGGCGGGAGCCGTTTTTCCTCATCGCCCTGGCAGCAACCCTGGCGCTTTCCGTTTTTTACAGGCCCCGCGTCGGCGCCGTCCGCTGGAGCGTCATCTCCATTTTGCTCGCCCAGATGCTGGTCTGCGCCGCTTTTGAGGAATGCGCCCTGCTGAAGTCTCTGGCGGGCTGGATCATCGGCGTTTTCGGGACGCCGAAAAAGCTCGGGCTGGCGATGGTGCTGTTTACCGGCTTTCTGTCCATGCTTGTCACCAACGACATCGCGCTGCTCACCGTTGTGCCGGTGACGCTGTCCATCTCGAAGCTGACGGGCCGCGGCCCCCACCTGCTCGTCGTGCTGGAAACGGTTTCCGCCAACCTGTTCTCCGCCCTGACGCCCTTCGGCAATCCTCAGAACCTATACCTGTACACCTGGTACGAGATTCCCCCGTCGTCATTTATCGCCCTCATGCTGCCTTTCGGGCTGGCCTCTGTCGTGATGCTGTGCGCCGCCGTGCCGCTCCTCTGCCGCGGCGGCTGCTACAGCGCC
>JAJUHI010000255.1 GCA_029267955.1 Sporobacter termitidis
ATGGGAACAACAGGGCTCGAACCTGTGACCCCATGCTTGTAAGGCATGTGCTCTCCCAGCTGAGCTATGCTCCCGAGCTCTGCCGTTCTTAGCGACGTGTGTTATTATACTAAAAGGCCTATCTGTTGTCAACACAAAAAATAAGTTTTTCCGGAGGGCCAAAAACCGGCTATTCCGAGGCTTCTGAGGCCTCGGTATTCCGGCGGAACGCCTCGATTTCCGACGGCTCGACCCTGTAAACCTCGTCGCAGAACTGGCAGGTTATCTCCACCGTTTCCCCCTTGTCCTCCAGCTCCTTCTCGTCAATGCTGGCCATGGCGCTAAGCACCCGGTTCCGGCTGCAATAACACCGGTATTCGATGGGGCTGCGCTCCAATATCTTCGGCTGAAAGCCCCGCAGGACGGCCTCAATCAGGTCCGCCGCCGTTCCCTCCTTGAGTATCTCCGACACCGGGCCCGTCGACGCGATATTCGCTTCCAGCGTATCCAAAAGCTCCTCCGGCGCGCCGGGCAAAAGCGACAGGATATATCCGCCGGCGGCGCGGACGGTGCGGTCCGTGTCAATCAGCACGCCCAGGGCCACGGCGGAGGGCGTCTGCTCGCTCTCGGCAAAGTACCGGGTAAAGTCCTCGGCGATCTCGCCGCTAAATAACTGCGTGCTACCCACATACGGCTCCCTGAGGTTTAAATCCTTTATCACCGTCAGCATGCCGTCCGTCCCCACGACGCCGCCCACGTCCAGTTTGCCGTCGGGCCGCGCCGGCACGTCGGCCTGTGGGTTCTGGGCGTAGCCGCGGACGTTGCCGCCGCTGTCGGAAACGGCCAGGATAGTGCCGGCCGGCCCGCCGCCGTTGATGCGGACGGTAACAGAGGCCTTCGGGTCCTTCAGCCCGTATCCGATCATGGAAACGGCCGACAGGGTGCGCCCCAAGGCCGCCGTGACCACCGGCGACGTGTTGTGAATTTGGCGGGCCCTCTCCACGATTGCCCTTGTGGATACGGCCGAAATGCGTATAAAGCCGTCCGATGAGACGGCGGTGACAATTTCATCCTGCGGTGTGTTCATACTGGTGTGCCTTTCTCCTGTGATTGGTCAGTTGCGAGCTTTGCGCGCCGAAATAAACAGGCGCGTATCATTTGGCTGGGGCGGCCTTAATACCATATCCCCGTAAAGGCGGACATCCGTAAAGCCGCACGCCTCCAGCAGGGCCAAAAGCTCCTCCGGCTCGTGGAGGTACTCCGCGTGCTCCTCCCTGTACCGCGTCCACTGCCGCCCCTCTTTGGCAAACAGGTCCATGCCGTAAAAGAGCGCGTTTTGCGCCTTGTCGAGCCTTGCCCGCCAGACGCAGTACACCATATCGGTTTCGTCCAGATACACCTCGCCGTCCTGAGCTCGGAGGAAAGCCGGCGGTCGGATATCAAAAATGAATATGCCGCCGGGTTCCAGAAACAGCAGGACGCGGGAGAATACCTCTTTGAGTATATCCGGCTTTACATAATTGATGCCGTCTAAGGAACAGACAACGGCGTCCACCGTGCCGTACAGGTCCAGCGCCTGCATGGGCTGGTTTAAAAACAGGGGCCTGTTTTTAAGGTCGGATGCCTTGTCATAAGCCACCGACAGCATATCGCCGGACACGTCCGCGCCGGTCATATCGTAGCCCCGGGCCGCCAAGAGACAGGTCAGCGTCCCCGTCCCGCAGGCCAGGTCCAGGATGGTTTTGACCTCCAGACCCCCGCTGCGGAACAAGGCTTCATAGAAATCCGCAAAACGCCCGTAGGGCACGTCCCGCGTCAGCGCGTCGTAATAGTGCGCCAGCGCGGCATAGGCGACGTGGTTCATTTTTGCTTCTTCTCCGCCAGCCTTTTAAATGCGATTTCATACCCGTCGGCGCCGTACATCAGGCTCCTGTTCACGCGGCTGATGGTGGCTGAGGACGCGCCGGTCTGCTCGAGGATGTAGTTGTAGATATGGCCCTGGCTCAAAAGCTGCGCCACGTGAAAACGCTGTTCCATGGCCCGGAGCTCCGTCACCGAGCAGAGGTCGTCAAAAAACCGCATGCACTCGTCCACCGTCTCCAGCGTCAGAATAGCCTCGTACATGTCGATATTTCTTTCTCTTCTGCTGTTTTTGTTGTTTTTATTCATATCAACGTCGCCTCCAGTCCGCAGGCCTTGTCCGGTGCCGCGGCCTGCGTATTTGCTTTCGCATTTTAAAGCATGCATGCCGGACGCATCCATGCTCCGCACGTTTCTTATTTTACAGCACTAAAGAATTAAAGACAAGTCTTTTTATTGGATGGGTTTAACCCTTTTGCCTTTTCCGTCATATTGTGAAAGCAAAGGGGGCGTTAATTTATGATGAGCGTTACGGAAGGCCGGATTTCAGAGGAGCTGACCTATGAGGGCCTGACGATGGTGACGGCGGACTTCCGGTATCCGGTCGTCTCCGGCGGCGACAGCCGGGCGGTTAAGAAGATTAATGGCTACTACAAGCATATCGCGCGGACACTGATGCGGAAAGCGCGTAATGAGCTGCTGCCCGCCGCTGTGGACGAATGGCGCTACGCGGTGGAAAACAGCTTCCCGTTCCGCCCGTTTGATACGGTGATGAAATACACGGTCACCGAAAATGACCGCGATATTCTCAGCCTGTATTATGAC
>JAJUHI010000256.1 GCA_029267955.1 Sporobacter termitidis
AGGGCCGGGTTCTCCGTCTCGCCGACGGTGAGGCTGTCGATGTTGAAGGCCCGGCGGGCAAAGAGGGAGGCGACCCTGGTGAGAACGCCGGAGTGGTTGTTCACGAGCAATGACACGATAAACTGCTGGCTCTGCATATTCGTAACCCCCTTCTATCGCAGGATGATGTCGCCGATGCTGCCGCCGGGCGGTATCATCGGCAGAACGCGCGCGTCTTTGTCGATGGTACAGTCGATAACGGCGGGTCCGTCGCAGGCGAAGGCCGCGTCCAGGCATTTTTCATATTCGCCGATGGTGTCGGCGCGGAAGCCTTTGGCGCCGAAAGCCTCGGCCAGCTTGACGAAATCGGTTTTCCGGTCCAGGGTGGTGTTGGAGTACCGGCCGTCGAAAAACAGCGTCTGCCACTGGCGCACCATGCCCAGCACGCGGTTGTTGAGGATGATCACCACCACCGGCAGGTTGTTGGAAACGGCTGTGGCAAGCTCGCTTAAATTCATGTGGAAGCTGCCGTCGCTGGTGATCAACAGCGTCTTTTTAAAGCCGTTGCCGATGCAGGCCCCGATGGCGGCGCCCAGGCCGAAGCCCATGGCGCCCAGGCCGCCGCTGGTGACAAAGGTGCGGGGCTTTTTAAACTGGTAATACTGGGTCGTCCACATCTGGTGCTGGCCCACGTCGGTCGCCACCACGTTGTCGCCCATCCGGCGGCAGACGCCCTCGATGACCGACTGGGGCGTCAGCATATTCGGGTCCATTTCCAGATTGTTGTCGGGGTGCTCCTTGATGTATTGGATGCGCGCCATCCATTCCGTGTGGGCCTGCTGCTCCAGGACGGCGTTGAGCGCTCCCAGCACCGTCTTGACATCGCCGATGATGTGCGTGGTCACGCCGATATTCTTGTTGATTTCCGCCGGGTCGATGTCAATCTGGATGACCTTGCGGTCCCGCATGAATTCCGCCTTGTTGCCGGTGGCCCGGTCGGAGAACCGGACGCCCGCGGCGATGAGAAGGTCGCTCTCGTACAGGGCCTTGGTGGCGCCATAGCGGCCGTGCATGCCCACCATGCCGAGAAAACGCGGGTGGGAATAGGGGACGGCGGACAGGCCCATGACGGAAAGGCCGATGGGCGCGTCGATTCTGTCGGCAAAGGTCAAAAGCTCCTCCGAGGCGTTGGCGCTGATAACGCCGCCGCCGCAGTAGATGTAAGGCCGGCTGGCGGTTTTGACAAGCTCCAGAATCTTCTCCAGCGCGCCGCTGTCCGGCGGGGGCGGCGTCTGGCAGCCGGGGCAGGGGGCGGGCTCGTATTCCGCCGTGGCCAGCTGGATGTCCTTGGGGATGTCGATGAGCACGGGGCCGGGCCGGCCGGTTCTGGCCAGCGTGAAGGCCTCCCGGAAAATATCCGCCAGCTTTGTGACATCCTTGACGAGGTAATTGTGCTTCGTAATCGGCATGGTGACGCCGGAGATGTCAACCTCCTGAAAGCTGTCGCGGCCCAGCATGTTCGTCGGCACGTTTCCGGTGATGGCGACCAGCGGCACGCTGTCCAGGTAAGCGTTGGCGATGCCGGTGACGAGGTTTGTCGCGCCGGGGCCGGAGGTGGCGATAACGACGCCTGTTTTACCGGAGACGCGGGCGTACCCGTCAGCGGCGTGACAGGCGCCCTGCTCGTGGCTGGTAGTGTAGTGCTTGATTTTATCGCTGTTTTTATAAAGCTCGTCGTAGATGTTGATGACATAGCCGCCGGGATAGCCGAATACCGTATCAACACCCTGCTCGATGAGAGCCTTAATGATAATCTGAGCACCGGTTAACAACACGCGTTCTTCCTCCTTTATTTCTTTAATGCGGTATTGCTGAAATGTGATATTACTTAAAATCGCTATATATAACGAAAGAGCCCTGCAGGTTATCACTGCAGGGCTCCATTTTTCTTTGTTTTCCGGAGACTTATGCGTTGCCCTTATTTACAGCGACATCATTATTAACATGACCAATAACCCGGACTATAATAAGCCCGAGTACGAGTACGCTAATAATGACGGCTGTGCTAATAATAGCGGACACGCTGTTGACTCCTTACCTTTAGGATGATTGCACCAAGTTTACCATGAGGTCAGCTGAATGTCAATAAATAAATTTAACAGTATAAAGAACTAAATCAATTGGAAAGATTGTGGATTTTATTCACAAACGCCCCTGGGGCAGACGATGCTGCTGCCGCGGATCCGGGCGGCGATGTCGATAAAGCCGGTGAGGTTCCGGACGGTGTCCTCCAGGGAACCGCGAAATTCGTCGATGCCGATGTTGAGCTTGAAGCTGAAAGACTTGCCGCTAAATTCTGGCTGCTGGCTTTCAAAGGCGGCTTTGATCTTTTCCGCGGCTTTCAGGCACCCGTCCAGCGCCGTTTCCGGGAGCAGGACGATAAAGCCCAGGTCGCCCCAGCGGCCGAGGATGTCCAGGTTCCGGAAGCTGCCGCCCAGGATTTTGCCGGCCCACTGGGCGATATGCTGGACAAGGTCCGGGCTGAAGCGGCGGCCCCTGCCCGGCGTGATTTCAATCAGCATGAGAGAAAAGACGCTGCCGTACCGCTCAAACCGCCAGATCTCCCGCTGGGCCGCCTC
>JAJUHI010000257.1 GCA_029267955.1 Sporobacter termitidis
CGTCAATTTCGGCCCGGGACGGGTTCTCCGGCAGGCGGGCCTCGGGGATCTCCTCGACGTCGATCCTGCAAAAGGCCGACAGGCGCTTTTGGTACTCCCCGGCCGCGGCCGCGTAAAAGCTCTCCTTCAGTTTTCCCACACAAACGAGCTTGATGTGCTGCACGTTTTACTCCAAATTATAATATGTAAACGTCTGACGGCACGTCGGGCGGCGCCGTCTCCAGGCGGACATCGCGGCCCGGGCTCGCCCCGCAGCCGGCCAGCGCGGCGCCCACCGTCTCCCGCGCCAGCCGCGGCGTGTTGTTCTCCCGGCTCAGGTGCGCCAGGACAATCTGCTGTGTGCCGGACTGGACCAGCCGGACGGCCAGGCGGCCGCTGTCGTCATTGGACAGGTGGCCCCGGTCGGACAGGATGCGCCGCTTGAGATAGGCGGGATAATTGCCCTTTTTCAGCAGGACGAGGTCATGGTTGGCCTCAATAACCGCCATATCCGCCCCCAGGGCCCCGTCCAGCACCGCCGGGGTGATGCAGCCCACGTCGGTGACAAAGGCAAAGGTCTTCCGACCGTCGTCAAACCGGTAGCCCACGGACTCCGGCGTGTCGTGCATTGTCTGGAAGCTCTTAACGGAGAGCTCCCCCACCACAAACTCGGAACCGGCGTCAAAATACGACACGCAGGGCTGCGCCTCCGCAACGCACCGGCACACGGCCGCGGCCACCCCCCGGGGCGCCATAATGGCCACCTTGTGGTGCCTGACGAGCATTTTGATGCCGCTGATATGGTCGGTATGCTCGTGGGTCACCAGCACGCCGGCCAGGTCTTCCACCTCCAGGCCAAACTGCCGGAGGCCCGCCGTAATGCGCCGCAGCGAGATACCGGCGTCGATGAGGATATGGGTGCTCCCCTGGGAAACAAGCGTGCAGTTGCCCGAAGAGGAGCTTGCCAGCGTACAGATTTTCATACTGCGTCCTTTCCCCGCCCGCGGGTTTCATGTTAAGGGCGGGGGCGACACCACCCCCGCCATCAATTCATGTGATATGGCTTTATACCGCTTCGCGTTCGGCGACAATCGGATCGTCCGGCACGAAAACCTCCGTAATATCCGCGCCCAGGGCTCTCAGCTTCAGGACAAGGTCCTCATAGCCGCGCTCCAGGTAATTGACGCCCTCAATCTCCGTCGTGCCGCCCGCGCACAGGCCCGCGATCACGAGCGCGGCGCCGGCCCGCAGGTCTCCGGCCTTCACCGGCGCGCCTGTCAACCTGTCAATGCCCTCGATAATCGCCGTGCGCCCGCTGACCTGTATCTGGGCGCCCATCTTCGCCAGCTCGTCAACATATTTAAAGCGGCTTTCAAAAACGCTGTCCGTGACGACGCTGGTGCCGTCGGCCAGGCACAAAACCGTCGATATCTGCGGCTGCATGTCCGTCGGGAAGCCCGGATACGGCAGCGTTTTAATGGTCGTTTTCAAAAGCGGACCACGGCGGCGGACGACGACGGCGTCCGCCATGTCCTCCACCTCGACGCCCATCTCCCGCAGCTTGCCGGAAATGCAGTCCAAGTGCTTCGGAATCACGTTTTTAATCAGGACTTCCCCGCCCGTGCCGGCGACGGCGGCCATATACGTGCCCGCTTCGATCTGGTCCGGAATAATCGAATAAAAGCCCCCGGTCAGCTTTTTGACGCCCTTGATCTTGATCACGTCGGTACCGGCGCCGCGGATATCGGCGCCCATGGAGTTTAAAAAGTTGGCCAGGTCGACAACATGGGGCTCTCTGGCGGCATTTTCAATGACTGTCCGGCCCTCGGCCAGGGTCGCGGCCAGCATGATGTTGATGGTCGCCCCCACGGAGTTGATATCGAAATAAATTGACGCGCCCTGCACGCGCCCGGGCGTTTCGGCAAACACGATGCCGTTGCGCACGTCCATGGCGGCGCCCATGGCGGTAAAGCCTTTGATATGCTGGTCAATCGGCCGCGCGCCGCCGAAATTGCAGCCACCCGGCATGGCAACGCTGGCCTTGCCGAACCGGCCCAGCAGCGCGCCGATGAGATAATAGGATGCCCGGATCCGGCGCATTGTGTCAAAAGTCGCCTCATGGGTCACAACGCCGGTACAATCGATGTCCACGGTGTGCTTGTTGACTGTGCGGATTTTGGCACCCATCTGCTCCAGAATTTTAAGGAGCATCGTTACGTCTGAAATCTGCGGGATGTTTTCAATCCTGCAGACGCCGTCTATCATCAGGGCCGCCGGGATAATGGCTACCGCGGCGTTTTTGGCGCCGCTGACCGTGATTTCTCCCTGCAGCGGCCTTCCGCCTTTAATGACGTATTTTGTCACAGGCCCACCTCTTATACGTTTGTTATCACTAACAGTATTACCCGATTATAAACACTTTTTTCGGCCAATTATACTATATGGAAAACTTTTTTGCAAGGGCTAGGAAAATTCGCCAGCCGTTTCACTGTAGGACTACAATACATATTGGACAGAGAGGAGAAAAAATAAGAGCAGGAATAAGACACATCGGTTAGAATGGAGTTACCACACAACATTTTATCCGAAAGGAAGTGCCTATTCCTGCATGAACAAGATAACACAGGACA
>JAJUHI010000258.1 GCA_029267955.1 Sporobacter termitidis
GCCGTAGTGCAGGGCGCTGGTGGCGGCAATGGCCGTGACGGTGGCCGAATGGCTGGAGGGCATCCCGCCGTCGCCCAGCAGGCGCGGCAGGTCGATTTTGCGGTTGACGATGGCGTGGATGATCGTCTTGAGTATCTGCGCGGTGATCCAGGCGGCGGCGCCGCTGATGATCACCTTATTGCCGGCAAGCTGGGAGATCCAAGTCATGTATGCTTCTTCCTTAAAAATGTCTCGGGCCGGAACCCGGCGCACCGCCGGGCACCGGCTCCGGCGCTGACGTTGTTATCAGCGCCATTATACCGGACGGCCCGCGCCGACGTCAATGACGCGGCTCGTGCTTGTCCGGCCCGTGCTCCCGCCGGGGCCGCAGGCATATCACGGCCAGACCCAGGGTATAGAAAGCCGCGGCCAGAAACAGCAGGATTTTAAGGTACGGCACCAACAGCAGCAGGCTCACCGCCCCGGCGCCCAGGGCGGCGGCCAGATAGCCGTTCGTCTTCGGCAGCAGCCGCCGGCCCAGCACCGTGCCGGCCACCACCGGCGCCAGGTACAAGATGACGGCGTACAGCATCAGCACGATGAGGCCCACGGGCATGACAAATATGGTGAGCAGGCAGGCCAGCGCCACGACCGGCACCACGATAAAGGCGAGTAGCCCCCACAGCAGCATCTTCCAGGCACGCTTGTCAAACTCCGCCGCCCGGGCCTTGAAATACCCGCCGCGCAGCAGCGTGAGCACCAGGGCGATCAGCACCGCCGTCACAACGCAGACCACCGCGGATATGACCTTCGCGCGGCTGATGCCTTTGGAAACGGCCTGCTCAACATCCTTGCCGCTGTGGATGACGCGCCGGAACGTGACCTTGCTCTCGTCGATGTTGGGCGGCAGCTCCGGCTTGACGGTACCGTAAATCGTCACATGGCCGTCCACCGTCACGTTCTTACCGAAGGTGATATGGTCGCTGCGGATAACCAGATTCCCGTAAATCGTCCCGTCCACCGTGACGGCGGGCGCGGCGACGGTGACGTCGGTGGCGACGCCGCCGAAGTTGACCATGGCGCCCACCAGATAGACGCCGCCCGCCGTGGTGCCGCTGCCCACGGTGATATCCCCGCCGGCGGCATAGATATTCCGGACGCTTTTGGCGCGGACGGTGATGTTCTGTCCGGCGGCGAAAATGTTCTGCACGGCGTTTTCATCGGTGATGATGATGCTCCGCCCGGCGGCGATGATGTCGCCCTTGACGCCCGCTTCCAGCTTGACCGTGTTGCCGAAGGCAATGTAGTCCCCCTCCACGGCCTGGTCGGCCATGACGCTGCCGGCGATATCGAATTTGTTGCCGGCGCTGTCCATGTTGATACCGGCGGCCGTGCCGGCCAGCAGCGCCATGGTAATCACGCACAGCGCCGCGCTAATCAGCTTTTTCATCGTTCATTCCTCCGCCTGTTACTCGGATTTCTGTTAGTATTTGAAGAAAACAAGCGGAAAAACGGCAAAAATACATGCAGTTTCTGGCATTGGATCACGAGGGTTTTCCCCTCCGTCACCCATGGGCGAAACTAAGACAGCTTGCCCCAATAGACAACTGAAACATTGGGAACAATGATTTTGTCGCTGTTGGGAGCAAACTCCTCCATCAATACCCATAGCTGCTCAATGTACTCATGATATGCCGCCGTGTCCGGTTCCGGCGCATATGAGGAGGATAAACTGCGATGTATAAACTTTTCCTTCGTATACTCCAGCGGGAAATCAAATATTTCATGGTTGATATTACGGCCGAAGAAAGTTTCAAGCTTTGAGACGGCTTTACTAAAACCGTGGCGAAGAGATGTGAAATTCTCGCAGAGGGACCTGCTGATTTCATAATAACGGCGCGTAAACGGGTCGTTGTCGTCACGTCTGTTAAAGACGGTAAAGAAGATGCCATACGGCTTTAAGATTCGTTTGCATTCCGTACGAAACTTTTCCGCGTCAAACCAGTGAAACGCGGAAGCGGCAGTAACCAACTCCACGCTGTGATCGGGGAGCGTTGTCGCTTCCGCAGATGCGGCGACTGATATGAAATGCGGGTTGCCGGCAAAGCTTTTTTCCGCCTGCGCGCGCATTTTTTCGTTTGGCTCCACACAAAACACATCGAAACCGCGCTCAATAAGTTCTTTTGCGAAAATTCCCGTCCCTGAGCCGACATCGGCAATTTTATCGCCGGGCTTCAAGATATCACGAAACAGCAGCTTAAACACGCCGTCGGCATACCCCGGTCTGCCCTTGACATAGCTTTCCGTACGATTGGTAAATATCTGTTCGTTTGCCATCTCATCACCCCATAAATTTCCTGGCTTTTAATCCCTAAGGGCATCATATCACAGATGTCAAAAAAAGGACAATGATAGCAAAAATCACTGCGGCACAACCAGTGTGCCGCAGTGATTGGCTTTATCTCAGCCCCTGGAAGAGGCTATCTTTCAATACAGCTTTGTGATGTCTGTCAGGCGGCGCAGGCTGTTATAGGTGACGGTGTAATAATCCGGCCAGTCGGTGTCGCCGGAGGGCACCATCAGGGCCAGTTCCTCCGCC
>JAJUHI010000259.1 GCA_029267955.1 Sporobacter termitidis
AAGTGTATGACCGGCGTTGCCCTTGGCAACGAACACATAGACCGTCATTCTCGCCTCAGGCGCCCGGGCGAAGAAGTCCAGCCTGTCCCGGACCCCCTCTCTGGCAAGCTCCTCGCTGATGACGAGGACCTGGCTGTGGGCCACATAGATCCGTCGGCTCATCTGGTGCTGCAGTTCACGGACGATATAATTGATATTCCGCCCTTCGCCGGAGAGGTTGATATAGGGTTTGGCGTCGCTTGCCGAACTGCCCGAGGCGCTTTTGCCGGATTTATCTTCGCCGCCTGCGGGATTGGACATCTGGATGGTCACCTTGACGGTGCCGTCCTTTTCCCCCTTGTCTATGGCAACGCCCATGACGATGGCCAGCGTGTTCAGTTCCCGCCGGTCAAAGCAGCCCGACACCGAAACGGGAACAGCCGCCAGCAGGAGGGCGCATACTACAGCCTTCAGCGCGCGTTTCATTGCGTTTTTGACGCCTCCCCGCCGCCGCCGTTTGTTCCGGTCGGCGGAATGGTATATTTTCTGCGCTGCCGGTCGTCCGACATCCCCTTCGGACGGCTGAGCATCATCCACAGCGGCGCCCGGATGACGCTATCCTTCTGGTCCTCAAAGTCGAAGGGCACCGTAGGCGACAGATAGGGATACCCGAAGGATTCCAGGGCCGACATGTGGACAAGCAGGCTCAGCAGCCCCATGGTGATGCCGAAGCCGCCCAGGGTGGCGGAGAGGATCAGCAGATAAAACCGGATAATAACGGCGGAATCGTTCTGGTTCGGCACAAGAAAGCCCGCGACGGCGGTGATGGCCACGACAATGACCATGGGCGCGCCGATGATGCCGGCCGCCACGGCCGACTCGCCGATGACCAGCGCGCCCACGATGCTCAGGGCCTGACCCACCGGGCGCGGCAGCCGGATACCGGCCTCACGGAGGATCTCAAAGGTGACGATCATGATAAGGCTCTCCACAAACGCCGGAAACGGTATGCCCTCCCGGGCCCGGGCCGCCGTGATCAAAAGCTCTGTGGGAATAAGCTCCTGGTGGAAGGTGGTCACCGCCACATACAATGCCGGGGCCAGCACGGTCACCGCGTAGCCGATCACCCGGATCATCCGGGTGATGGCAACGTAATACGGCCTGAAATAATAGTCCTCCGCCCCCTGGAAGCTCTCGATGAACAAGTACGGCGCCGTCAATACCATGGGCGTGCCGTCCACCACGATGGCCACCCGGCCCTCCAGGAGCTTTGCCGCCACCACGTCGGGCTTTTCCGTATAGCCGACGGTGGCAAAGATGGACCCGGGCGAATCCTCGATATACTGCTCGATATAGCCCGATTCGAGAATGGAGTCCGTATTGATGCCCTTCAACCGCTTTTTGACGGCCTCAACCAGCTCTTTTCTCGCAACGCCGTTGATGTAGACGATCGCCACGTTTGTCCGGGTTCTCCGGCCGATAACCATCTTCTCAAATGTCAGCGCCGGATTTTTGATTTTGCGCCGGATCAGCGCCGTGTTGGTCCGCAGGTTTTCAATAAAACTCTCCCGGGGCCCGCGGATCACCGCCTCCGCGGCGGGCTCCGTGATACTGCGCTTCTCCCAGCCCTTAGAGTTCATGACAACGGCCTTGCCGATGCCGTCGGCAAACAACACCACGTCGCCGGACAGGAAGCCCTCGACGGCCTCGTCAAAGCTGGTGACTTCCCTGACCTCGTTGATGGTGAGCAGGGACCGTGTCACATAGTCGAAAAACCCGTCGGCAAGCTCCTCCTCCGTCTTGTGTACAAGCATCAGCGGCTTGATGATGTCGTCGTTGATGATTTTGTTATTAATAAGTCCGTCCACAAACACCAGGGCGACATCGCCGCCTGGCGGCGTCGCCAGGGAAAACTCGCGGATGACCACGTCGGAGCTGTTAAACGTCTCTCTTTTGATGGCGGCGATCACATCCTCGAGCTTTTCCGGTATTATATCGTCTTTTTCATTCCCTTCCGGCCCGCTGTCGCCCATCTGCTTCCGGGCAAACCAGTAGCCGGCTTTTCTGATCAAATAACTGAACATGTTTTGACACCAACGCTTTTTTAATCCAACTGATAACTCTTAGTATGGCAGAATCAGGTCAAAACATAGCATATAAACATATCCAAGTTCTGCCTGCGGGGTAGCCGCCGTCATTTCCGCGCAAAAAATCCCTTTCGCCGTTTTTTAACAAAATTTTCCACTCCCGGGCCGTATAATTTAAACGACTCTGGGAGTGGAATGATGAAAATGGATGTTTGCAGATACATACGCTTCAACACCAGCCGCACCGCCTGCTGGTGCGTGTATTACGGCAGCTGGAACAAAATACCCGTCTTTGTGACGGAAGACGACCCGGATTCTCGGAGCGCCTTGTACAAAGACGGGACATGCTTTATTATTCTCGGCGTCTCACTTTTAAAGCCCGGCGCTGAAGCGATGGTGACAAACAGGCTCTGGCATGAGGCGGCCCACTTGTATTATAAGGACGCCTGGAAGCCCTGGCGCATCGAACAGGAATACCGGGCCGACCTGATCGCCGC
>JAJUHI010000260.1 GCA_029267955.1 Sporobacter termitidis
CACGGCGGGTCCGTCTCCTCCTCGGTCTCCAAAAAGACCACCTGGGTTTTAGCCGGGGAAGACGCCGGCTCCAAGCTCCAAAAGGCCCAGAGCCTGGGCGTGCCGGTGATTACCGAGGCCGATTTTGACCGGATGCTCCAGTGAAAAGACGGTAATAAACCCGCGCCCCGGCGGCGTGAAAGCGCGCCGCGGGCGCGGGCTGTGAAGGTAATTGACTGGCCGATTTGACTGTGTTATCATGTCAGAGCGTCAGCGTTACGCGGATGTGATGAAATTGGCAGACATGCAGGATTTAGGTTCCTGTGCCGCAAGGCGTAAGGGTTCAAATCCCTTCATCCGCACCAGATAACAGCGCAGACCCGAGAGCGGGCCGGCGCTGTTTTGCTTTGTATCAAAAAAAGATATAATGGATGCAATCAAATTCCGCTTTGCCACACTATATATCCGAAAGGAGGCTGAGAGTAAATGGCGGACGCGGCCGGAACGGACCAACTGGTATCGGCATTTGCGGCAGATTATATGGAAAAGCTCTTTTTCTTCTGTCTGAAAAAAACCGGCAGCCCGGAAGAAGCGGAGGACCTGGCGTCGGACATCACGGTGAACATCCTGGCGGGGCTCCGCAGCGGCACCGTGCCGGCTCATTTTCCGGCCTGGGTCTGGCGGATCGCCAAGAACCGGTACAGCGCCTGGGCAGCCCAGAAACGCCGGCGTTCAGAAGCGGTCTCGGATGCCGATATGACCGAGACGGCGGTACCGGACGATGCTCCTATTGAAGACGCGCTGATCCGTGAAGAGGACCTGAAGCTGCTGCGCAGGGAGCTGGCGTTTATCTCCAGGGACTACCGGGACATCGTCGTGGCCTATTACATAGACAACCGGAAGGTTGACGACATTGCCAAGGCTCTCAATCTCCCAAGGGGCACCGTCCTGTCAAAGCTGTTTAGAATCCGGGAAAAATTGAAAGAAGGTATGTGTATGGCAAGGGAATTTGGCGTCATGAGCTATAAGCCGGAGGATGTGGGCTTTATCATGAACGGGATGACCGGCAGATTTGGGGAGCCCTGGTCGATTATCAGCCGGGCCCTGTGCAAGAACATCCTCCTGGCGGCGTACAGGAACCCCAGTACGGCGGAGGAATTGGCGATGGAGCTGGGCGTCGCGCTGCCGTATATGGAGGACGAGCTGCGCGGGCTAACCGCATCGACGCTGCTCAAGAAAAACGGCAGCAAATTTGAAACCAACATTTTCATTGTCAGCGCAAAGGGGCAGGAAAAGATCTACGCGAACCTGCGGGCGATCACGCCGGCGCTCACGGAAATAATTATAAATCTGACGGAGCACCAGGCGGCCAGTTACGACGAGAACGGTTATAAGTGGCACGAGGGCTATCAGCCCTATGAGGACATGAAATGGGCGCGACTCATGCGGACGGTGGACAATATCTACTTCAGCGTGATAGAAGGCAAAAACAACGGCGCTTCCAATAACCCCGGCCGCTACGGGCGCACCCGGCGCCCCAACGGCGGCGAGTGGGATTTGCTGGGGCTCGAGGAATACCGGGGCCAGCGCCCGGCGTTTGTGGGGCTGCACGGCTGTATCGACACGCCGGAATATGAGCCTTTTATAAACTTTGCCCAGTATAAGTTTGCCTATCGGGATATCCAGAGTAAAACGCCGGACCATTTGCTCTACGAGCAGGCCAAGGCGCTGGCCGCCATTGCCAGAAAGGATATTACCGGCGTGCCGGACAAGGTGCTGGGTGAGCTGGTGGATTACGGGTACCTTAAAAAGACAGGCGATACGTATGTACCGACATTTATGGTTGTTTTCACAAATAAGATCGGAGAGCTGAGCGACTTGCAAAAAGCCGAGCAGGAAAAGCTTTTAAGCAAGGCTCGTGCCATTATCGAGAGCCATTACCAATACTGCCGCGAAGTGATTTACGGCGAGATCCCCGCTTTTTTAAAAGACGACCTCTATCAGATCAACCATGCCGTCTCAAACGTGATGGCGCCGCGGGGCGCCGTCCTGGAAGAGGCGCTGGCTGCCGGGTATATCAGCTACGCCGAGAACGACGAACGAAGGATGCTTGGGGCGTATTTGTATTTGTAAAATGCAATCGGCCCCAGGAAATTTTGCGCCCCGGCTTTAAACAAGCCGGGGCGCTTGGCGTCTGGATGCCGTGGACGTACGACCCTACGACAGCTTTCCATTACCAGAAATTGACGCGCCTTAAATCGTGTGATATGATAGCGGGGCGGAGGATCGGCCTTTTACTGCGTCAAGCGCCGGTCCGGTGACGCCGGGGGAGACACCCATTGCAAAAAACGAAGCGTCCGCAATTTAGCCGCAGAATATGACAAGGGGGAGGACACCCATCGAAAAAAACGTGATTGTCGTAGACGAGCGGGGAAACGAGTATGAAGCGACCTACCCGAAACGGGCAAAAGGTCTTGTTAAAAAAGGCAGGGCGCGCTTCATCGGTGAAAACAAAATATGCCTGTTGGCGCGTCCGCCAAATGTCATTTTGGAGGATGAC
>JAJUHI010000261.1 GCA_029267955.1 Sporobacter termitidis
GTGTGGGAAAACTGAAGGAGAGCTTTTACGCGGCCGCGGCCGGGGAGTACCAAAAGCGCCTGTCGGCCTTTTGCAGGATCGACGTCGAGGAGATCCCCGAGGCCCGCCTGCCGGAGAACCCGTCCCGGGCCGAAATTGACGCGGCGCTGAAAACGGAGGCGGACGCCATCCTGACACGGCTCCCCAAAGGCTCCGCCGTCATCGCCCTGTGCGTCGAAGGGGTCGAGCTGGATAGCCGGGAGCTTGCCGCGCGGCTTGAAAAGCTCGCCGCGGCAGGTACTTCAAGGCTCGCCTTTATTATCGGCGGCTCCAACGGCCTGCACCCGGACGTGAAGGAGCGCGCCGAGTTGAAGCTGTCCATGTCGCGCATGACGTTCCCGCACCATTTGGCGCGCGTCATGCTCTTGGAGCAGCTCTACAGGAGCTACATGATTTTAAGCGGCGGCAAATATCATAAATAATTTAATAATTTAACCGGCAGCCCGGGCGCGCGGGCGCGCCGGCGCGGTATGAGGGAGGCCTCCATATGGCAAACTGGTTTTTTCGCAAAAGAAAAAAGCTGAAGGATATCTGGCCCTGTCAGGAAGACGGCACGCCCGTTAAGCCGGCGTTTCTGACCCACGTGGGCGGCAGCGAGCTGGATATGCAGATTACCCTGAGCCTTTTAGACGCCTACGGCATCCCGGCCATCGACCGGTATCCGAACGACGGCGATTTCGGACGCATTGTCATCGGCCACGCCGGCGGCGGCACCGACATTTACGTGCCGGAGACCATGCTGGAGGAGGCCAGGGATATCCTAAATGCCGAAATCGTCGAAGAGCAGACAGACGAAAACTAACCGGGGGAGAGGACAAGCAACATGACCTATATGCAGGCGTATGAGGCCTGGCTTAACAGCCCGGCGCTGCAGGAAGCGGAGAAGGCGGAGCTGCGGGGGATCGCCGGCGACGAGCGGGAGATTGAAAGCCGCTTTTTCAGCATGCTGGACTTCGGCACCGCCGGTCTGCGCGGCGTGATGGGGCTCGGCCTGTACCGCATGAACCGGTACGTCATCCGCCACGCGACCCAGGCGTTTGCCCATGTGATTTTGGAGGATTGCGGCGGCGGCATTCCGGGCGTCGCCATCTGCTACGACTGCCGGCACAACAGCCCGGAATTTGCCCGGGAGGCCGCCATGGTCATGGCGGCAAACGGGATTCCCGTCCGCATTTTTGAAGCCATGCGGCCGACGCCGGAGCTGTCCTTTGCCATCCGTGAATACGGCCTTACGGCGGGCATCAATATCACCGCCAGCCACAACCCCAAGGAGTATAACGGCTACAAGGTGTACTGGGGCGACGGGGCGCAGCTGCCGCCCCACCACGCATCCGCCATCGCGGCGAAAATGTCGGAGCTGGACGTTTTTGCCGACGTGCGGTCAATGGATTTTGACGAGGCGGTGGCCCAAGGGCTCATCACGTTTATGGGCGAAGAAACGGACGCGCTGTTTTTAAAAAACGTCATGGCCCAGGCCAACGATATCGAATCGGTCAAAAAAGCCGCCCCCAACTTTAAGATGGTTTACACGCCCTTCCACGGCACGGGGTACAAGCTGGTGCCGGAGGCGCTGGGCCGGCTGGGGATTACCAACCTGATCTGCGTTAGTGAGCAGATGGTGCCGGACGGCGACTTCTCGACGGTGGCTTCGCCCAACCCGGAGAATCCGGAGAGCTTTGAGCTGGCGGTCCGGCTCGCCGATGAGCACCGGGCGGACTTTATCCTGGGCACCGACCCGGACGCCGACCGGGTGGGCATCATGGTGCGGGACAAGTCCGGCGGCTTTGTCACCATATCCGGCAACCAGACGGGCGTTTTGCTGCTGGACTACCTCATCGGCGCCAAAAAGCGCAGCGGCACGATGCCCAAGCGGCCCGTGGCGCTGAAAACCATCGTCACCACCGAGATGGCCCGGCGGGTCTGCGAGTTAAACGATGTGGTGTGCGTGGACACCTTTACCGGCTTTAAGTTCATGGCCGAGCGCAAAAATGAGATTGAGGGCATGGGGCTCGGCACGGTCATATTTTCCTACGAGGAATCCTACGGCTATATGCTGGGGGACTACGTCCAGGACAAGGACGCGGTGACCGCCTCGCTGCTTTTAACGGAAATGGCCGCCTGGTACGCCCTGCAGAACATGACGCTCTATGACGCCCTCCAGGCGCTTTACCCCAAGTACGGCTATTACAATGAAAAGACCCTCAATCTCCTGATGCCGGGGATGGAGGGCCTGGCCGCCATGAAGGCCCTGATGGTCAACCTGCGGAAAGCGCCGCCCAAGATCATCGCCGGGAACGACGTTTTGGTGATGAAGGACTACAGTGACGGCACCGCCGTCAATATGCGCGACGGCAGGAAAACGAAAATGCAGTTGTCCGGCTCCAACGTGCTGCGCTTTGAAACGGCGGACGGCACGGCGCTCATCGTCCGGCCCTCGGGCACGGAGCCGAAGGTGAAGGTGTATATCCTGGCCAGCGGCGACAGCAGGGAAGCGTGCGA
>JAJUHI010000262.1 GCA_029267955.1 Sporobacter termitidis
CAGCTTGTCCGGCGGCAGGTGCAGGTATTTTGGCAGGGCGGGCAGGGCCTCATACCGCTCGCGGCTGAGCTCCAGGCGGAGGGGCCTGGCAGCTTCCGCGCCTTTTTTGCGGAGCATCAGGATATAGCTGAAGGTGTCCCGCAGGGTGCTGACAACGTCGTATTCAAAGGCATTGGGCAGATCCGGCGCGTCGGTGAGGACGAGATCGTGGGCCCGGATGCCGAGGAATTTGACATCCCGCAGGTCACGGCCGCCGCAGTCCAGGGTCATGTCCCAGTCGGCGGCGTAGACGGCGGTATCGGATACCGTGGAAGCGGGGGAGATGTTCTTGCAGCCGGTGAGCAGGCAGGCGTCATAAGATCGCGGGTTGCTGAAAATCTCCCACTTGTCGCCGGCGGCGACAATGGAGCCGGCGGAGATGACGGCGATTTTATCGCACAGCCTATAGACCTCGTCCCTGTTGTGGGAGACAAAGACGGCGGTGCCGCCGAAATCGGCCAGGATGCCGGCAAGTTCCTGCTCCAACTGCCAGCGCAGGTAACTGTCCAAAGCGGAGAAAGGCTCGTCCAGCAGGATGGTGCGGGGTCCGGACAGCAAAATCCGGGCCAGGGCCGCCCGCTGCTGCTGGCCGCCGGAGAGCTCCGAGGGGTACCGGTCCTGCAGGCCGTCAAGCCCCATGCGTTTTAGAATATCCGCCACCAGGGCGTTTTTATCGGCCCGGCTGCGGGTATTTTTGATGACGCAGCGGATGTTATCGCCCACCGTCATGTTGGGAAACAGCGCCGCGCTTTGAAACAGATAGCCGGTGCGCCGCTTCTGGGGCGGGACGTTGAGCTTTCTGTCCGAGTCGAACAGCGGTACGCCGTCGGCAATAATGACGCCCTCGTCGGGGGTGACGATGCCGGCGATGCATTTTAAAGTCATGCTCTTGCCGCTGCCGGACGCGCCGAGAAAGCCCAGGATTTCATTACCGGCCTTAAATTGGACCCGGAGCGTAAACCCGGGCCAGCTTTTTTTGATATCCACTTCCAGAGCCATCAGGCGCCCTCCTTCGCAGCGGGTTGTTTTCTGCGGCGGCTCCGAAAGCCGCCCGTCAAGAGGTTCATCACCAGCATGACGGCGAAGGAGATGGCAAGGTCAATCAGCACCCAGCGGTAGGCCAGGGCGTTGTTGCCGGCGGCCATGGCCGAATAGACGGCCACGGAAATCGTCGTCGTCTTACCCGGCAGGTTGCCGGCCAGCATGATCGTCGCGCCGAACTCGCCCAACCCCCGGGCGAAGGACAGAATCGTCCCGGCCGCGATGCCGTACCGGCAGTTGGGGAGGATGATGCGCCAGAAGATATAGGTATTGGACAGGCCCAGGGTTTTGCCGGAATAAATGAGGGTCGTGTCAAACTGCTCAAAGGCCCCGCGCATGGTGCGGTACATCAGCGGGAACGCCACCACCGTGGACGCGATGATGGGCGCGTACCAGGAGAACACAATTCGCTGGTTGAACGCATTTAGAAAGAAACGCCCCGCCGGGCCGCCGGAGCCGAAAAAGACGAGAAGAAAGAAGCCGACAACGGTGGGGGGCAGGACCATTGGCAGCGTCAGGATGCCGTCGGCGATGCCCTTGAGAATTTTCCCGAGACGGATCACATAGTAAGCCGCGGTGATACCGATAACGACGGAAAATACGGTAGAAACAAGAGCCGTGCGCAGCGATATCCATAATGGTGACAGATCGAAAGCCAAGGTCCCACCCCTTCATGATTCTTTATTTAGGCGGCCAGAAAACCGTATTTGGAGAAGATCGCAAGCCCCTCGTCGGACTGCAGGTAACTGATGAAGTCGGCGGCAGCCTCCTGCTGCGCGCTGGCCTTGACGATGCCGACGGGGTACACAATATCCTTATGGGTGCCCGCGGGAGCCGAGGCGACGACCTTTACATTTTCGTCAGCCGCGGCGTCCGTGGAATACACCACGCCGCAGTCCGCGTCGCCGGCGGCCACCCAGGCCAGAACCTGCTTGACGTCGCTGCCGAAAACGGCCTTGGCATTCACCTTATCCCAGACGCCCAGGGCGGTGAAGGTCTCCTGCGCGTACTGGCCCGCCGGGACGCTGGCCGTATCGCCCAGGGCAATGCTTTTGACAGTATCGCCGGCGGCATCCTCAAAGGACGAGAGCGTCAGGGACGAAGTCTTCGGGACGACCAGGACAATCTCGTTTTTCAACAGCGTGACGATGGAATCGGACACCATCAGGCCGCCGTCGTTTAATGCGTTCATCTGCTTTGCCGCCGCGGAGAAGAAGATGTCGGCGGGGGCGCCGTTTTCAATCTGGGTCTGCAAAGCGCCGCTGGAGCCGTAGTTGACCGTTATCTTAATCTGAGGGTTGGCGGCCGTGTATTTTTCCACGGCCTCATTAAGCGCATCGGTCAGGCTTGCCGCGGCGGATACCAGCAGCTCGGTCTGCTCTGCCGGCGTAGCGGCCGAGGGGCTTGTGTCGGCGGGCGCGGAGGCCTCCATTGACGGCGA
>JAJUHI010000263.1 GCA_029267955.1 Sporobacter termitidis
GTGCTGGATAAACGTGGATTTCCCCGAGCCGGTATGCCCGATGATCCCCAGGTATTCGCCCCGGCCGGCCTCAAAGTCGATATCGCGGATGGCCGTATGCTCAAAGGGCGTGTCAACGCTGTAAATATGCGTGAGTTTTTCTGTTTTGAGTAAAGGCGTCAAGGTCTTACCATCCTTATAACTGGCGGTGCATCTCCGCCCAGGTCCGGCGGATGATGCCCATTGGATTGCGTTTGCAGCAACGTTTTGCCGCAACGGGTTTATTTAAGCGCGTTGTAGATCTCCTGGGCGCATTCTTCCACGGAGAGCGCGTCAAGCCGCAGGCTAAAGCCGCTGTTGTTGAGCTCATACAGGAGATTCACCGTCTCGGGTACATCGAGCCCCGTCTCCCGCAGGGCCTCCACGTTTTGGAACACCTGGCGGGGCGGGCCGTCCATCAAGACCCTGCCCTCGGACATCACGATCACCCGGTCGGCGTCGATGGTCTCCTCCATATGGTGGGTAATGAGCACCACGGTCACCCGGCCGGAGGCCCGGAGCTCCCGGATGATTTTTACAACGCTCTCCCGCCCCATGGGGTCGAGCATGGCCGTGGGCTCGTCAAAAACGATGCAGGACGGATTCATCGCCAGCACGCCCGCAATGGCGATCCGCTGCTTCTGCCCGCCGGACAGCAGGTGCGGCGCGTGCTCCCGGTACTCGTACATACCGACGGTTTTCAGCGCCTCGTCGACGCGGCGGCGGATCTCCTCCGGGGGATACCCCAGATTTTCCGGCGCGAAGGCCACGTCTTCCTCCACCACGTTGGCCACAATCTGGTTGTCGGGGTTTTGAAACACCATGCCGACCCGCTTGCGAATCTCCAGCAGGAGGCGCTCGTCGGCCGTGTCCAGGCCGTCCACCAGCACGCGCCCGCCCATGGGCAGCAAAATCGCGTTGAGGTGCTTGGCCAGCGTCGTTTTCCCAGAGCCGTTATGGCCCAAAACGGCCACAAAGGTCCCCCTTTCGATCTCCAGGTTTAAGCCCTGGAGGACGATTTTCGGCAGCTCGTCCTGGCCGGTCCGGTAGGCGTAGGTGAGGTTTTCGGTTTTGATGATGCTTTCGGCTGGCGTGTAATCGGTTTTCATACTATATCCCGTCGTTTCATTGTCAGTGTCTTCCGGCCGCCGTTTCAGCCTTCCCACCGGCAGGTGGCGCCGCAGGGGAGGTACAGGCCGCTCTCCGTTACGGGCAGCCCCAGCTCGCGGCTTTCCGACCGGCCGCCGAAGCGTTTTGTGATCAGCGTTTCGGCGATATACGTCAGCGTCGAGGCGGACAGCCCCGTGGTGTACGAATTGATGACGGCAAACAGCGCGTCTTCCCTTAAAACGCCGGTACACAGCTTGATAAAGTCAAACAGGTCGTCTTCCAGCTTCCAGACCTCGCCCGAGGGCCCCCTGCCGTAGGACGGCGGGTCCATGATCACCGCGTCGTAGCGGCGCCCCCGGCGAATCTCCCGGTCGATAAACTTGGCGCAGTCGTCAACAATCCAGCGGACGGGCTTTTCCTCCAGGCCGGAGGCCTTGGCGTTTTCCCGCGCCCAGGACACCATGCCCCGGGCCGCGTCCACATGGCAGACGCTGGCCCCCGCCGCCGCGGCGGCAATCGTGGCCCCGCCCGTATACGCGAAGAGGTTTAAAACCTGCACCGGGCGGCCGGCCTTTTTGATTTTTTCCGTTATCCAGTCCCAGTTGACGGCCTGCTCCGGAAAAAGGCCGGTGTGCTTGAAGTTCATGGGCTTGACGTTAAAGGTCAGGTCCCCGTACGTTATCCGCCAGCTCTCCGGCAGCTTGTTTTTCTCCCACTGCCCGCCGCCGGCGGACGAGCGCCGATAGCGCGCGTGCGCGTTTTTCCAGCCGGGGTGCCGACGAGGCGTGTCCCAAATGACCTGCGGGTCCGGCCGTATCAGGACATACCGGCCCCACCTTTCAAGCCGCTCGCCGCCGGAGCAGTCAAGAAGCTCGTAATCGGTCCATTTGTCCGTAGCCCACATGATTCAAGTCTCCCGTATATATACCAAATCAATGTATTATATCATTGCCAGCAGTTGCCGTCAATCTGACATGCCTCTGTCAATTTTCGATTTTAACCCCCGGCGGCGGCCGATGTGGTATAATATCCGCGTAATGAAATGCGAGCGGATACAGAGGTGCTTTTATGAGCGCAAACATCCTTGTGGTCGACGACGAGAAGGCCATTGCCGACCTTGTGGAAATCTATCTGAAAAACGACAACTTCAACGTGTACAAGTTCTATAACGCCAAACAGGCGCTGGCGTGCATTGAAACCGTCCCGCTGGACCTGGCGATTTTGGACGTCATGCTGCCGGACATGGACGGGTTTACCATCTGCCAGCGCATACGGGAAAAGTACTTTTTCCCCGTGATCATGCTCACCGCCAAGGTGGAGGACATGGACAAGATCACCGGGCTGACCATGGGCGCGGACGACTACATCACCAAGCCGTTTAA
>JAJUHI010000264.1 GCA_029267955.1 Sporobacter termitidis
ACGATACCGGGCGGCGCCACGGTGGCCTTCCTGGGCGGCACGGGCTCCGGCAAGTCCACCATTTCCCTGCTGCTGCAGCGGCTGTACGACGTGCAGGGCGGCAGCATCACCATCGGCGGCACGGACATCCGTCAGATACGGAAAACACACCTGAGAAGCCGCATCAGCATCGTGCTGCAGGAGCCGTTTTTATACTCTAAAACCATTCTTGAAAACATCGGCATCAAACAGCGGTCGCCGGAGCCGGAAGCGGTCTACGCGGCGGCCAAGTGCGCCTGCATCCACGACGACATCATGGAATTTGAAGACGGCTACGACACGGTTGTGGGCGAGCGCGGCGTCACGCTGTCGGGCGGGCAAAAGCAGCGGGTGGCCATCGCCCGGGCTCTGATGGGCGACAGCGACGTGCTGATCTTTGACGATTCCCTGTCCGCGGTGGACACCAAGACGGACGCCTCCATCCGGGAGGCGCTGGCCCGGCGGCGTGAAAATGTCACGACGATTATCATCTCCCACCGCATCACCACGCTCATGGAAGCGGACAAAATCTTCGTCATCAAGGACGGCCGCGTCGCCGAGGAAGGCACCCATGACGAGCTGATGCGGGCCGGCGGCATCTACCGCCGCACCTACGATATCCAAAACGCGGCCGTTGAAGAAGGAGGTGACGCCTAAATGAGCGCCATCCAAGAAAAAGATTATCAAAACAAAAAAATAAACCCTCAGACCTGGCGGGTCATCCTCCGCTACGCCCTGCGCTACAAGCTGGCGTATGTGTGCGTCATCGGCGGCGGCATGCTGGCCGGTATCATCGACCTGTGCATGTCCTTTATGAGCATGTGGGCCATCGACGGCTATATGACGCCGGGGACGCTCCACAACCTGCCGCTGTTTATCGCGGTTATTCTGGGGCTGCAGGGCCTCGCCTGCCTGCTGACGCTGATTATCGTCCGGGCGGGCGGGCACCTGGAGGCCAACCTCTGCGCGGACGTCCGCAGGGAGGCCTTCCACCGGCTGCAGACCATGAGCTTTTCCTACTTTGACAAGACCTCCGTGGGCTTTTTGATTTCAAAGCTGACCAACGACATCTCCAGAATCATGGATATGATCTCCTGGATGGGCATCGACCTGGGCTGGAGCGTGATGGCCATCGTCGCCAGTCTCATCGCCATGTTTGCCGTCGACCTCACCCTGTCGCTGATCACCGTGGCGTCGGTGCCGCTCTTGGTGCTCGTCTCCGTCGTCTTTCAGAAGCGAATCCTCAAATACCAGCGGGAGACGCGAAAGCTCAACAGCATGATCACCTCGTCCTTCAACGAGGGCATCACGGGCGCCCAGACCACAAAGACCCTGGTCAGGGAAGAGCTCAACAACGAGGATTTCAACGCGCTGACCGGCAAAATGAAAGCGGCCTCCATCAGGGCCGCCATGATCTCCGCCGTCTATCTGCCGACAGCCAACCTCATCATCAGCCTGGCGGTGGGTCTCATCGTCGTCAAGGGCGGGCACGACGTGCTGGGCGGCCTTCTGACCGTGGGCAAGCTGAACTTTTTTATCAGCATCGGCAACATGATGTTCCACCCCATCCGCAATTTTGCCGGCCTGTTTGCCGAATTCCAGTCCTCCCAGGCCGCGGCGGAGCGCGTGGTGGATGTGCTCACGGCCACCTCCGACATTACCGACACGCCGGAGGTCATCGCGAAATACGGCGACTGCTTCACGCCCAAAAAGGAGAACTGGGAGCCCATCGCGGGCAATGTGGAATTTAAAAACGTCTCCTTCTGGTACAAGG
Source organism: Sporobacter termitidis (assembly GCA_029267955.1). Lineage (GTDB taxonomy): Bacteria > Bacillota > Clostridia > Oscillospirales > Oscillospiraceae > Sporobacter > Sporobacter termitidis_A. The sequence continues at coordinate 1,793 of JAJUHI010000264.1, forward strand.
AAAACGAGCCGGTGCTCAAGAACTTTAACCTGAAGGTCAAGGCCGGGGAAAACATCGCCTTGGTGGGCGCCACGGGCGGCGGCAAATCCACCATCGTCAACCTGGTCTGCCGGTTCTACGAGCCCACCGAGGGGACGCTGCTCATCGACGGCGCGGACGTGAAGGCCCGCAGCCAGCTGTGGCTCCAGTCCTCCCTGGGGTATGTCCTCCAGACGCCGCACCTGTTCTCCGGCTCCATCCGGGAAAACATCCGTTACGGCCGGCTGGACGCCACCGACGAGGAGGTGGAAAACGCCGCCAAAACCGTCGGCGCCCACGACTTCATCATGAAGCTGGAGAAGGGGTATGACACGGAAGCCGGCGAGGGCGGCAACCTCATGTCCACGGGCCAAAAGCAGCTGATCTCCTTCGCCCGCGCCATCCTGGCCGACCCGCGCATCTTTGTGCTGGACGAGGCCACAAGCTCCATTGACACCGAGTCGGAGCAGCGCATCGAAGCCGCGGTGGAGGCCCTCCTGCGCAACCGGACCAGCTTTATCATCGCCCACCGGCTCTCCACCGTCCGAAACGCCGACAGAATCCTTGTCATCGACGACGGGGAAATCGTCGAGCAGGGCAGCCACAAGCAGCTGATGCAGCGCCGGGGCCGCTATTACGAGCTGTACATGAACCAGTTCAAAAGCGAGCAGTA
>JAJUHI010000265.1 GCA_029267955.1 Sporobacter termitidis
ATGCCGGTGATCATGGCGTCGGGCACCCGCTCCACCGCCACCAGCAGCGTATCCGGCAGCGTTTTCGCCGTTTCCACCGTGAACCGGCCCCGGCCGCAGCCAATTTCCAAATGCAGATATTGATAACCCGGCACCCGTTCAAGCCATACCCCGCGGTAGGCTTCAGGGTCCGGGACGAAAAGACTGCCGCACCTTTCAATCCGCTGCGGCAGGTTCCGCTTTTTTCTCATGCGCATGATGTTCACCTTGACGTATTGTAACATATCGCGGCCCGGGGGGCAATAACAGAACATGGTGCGGGAGCTGCCGCATAGCGAGCATATCGTAACGATTAAACCGTTCCGCCCGCCCTTTGCGGCAACCCCGGATGGCCATCTTCCCCCGGCGGCTTTAAGCCTCTGCCTTACGGCGTTCCCTCCTGGTCCGGCAGCGGGTGGTGAATACGAGCACGATGCCGATCACCAGCGCCACGATGCCGACGAACTCGAACCGGAACCTGGTGGATTCGCCCGCCAGGGCCGTGGTCAGCGGCGTGAACACCATCGGGGAGATAAAGCTGCCCAGCCCGGGCGAAATGGTGTTGACAATGGCCGTGGCGGCGGCGGAATTGGCGGGGTTGACGCGGTTGGAGATGGAAAACAGGGTCTGGGGGATGATGACGCTGATGGCGGTCCCGACGATAAAGACCCCGATAAAATTAACCGCCAGGTACTGCTGCCCCAGATTGATAACCGTGTAGCCCGCAAAGACGATAAAATACGCCAGCGCCAGCGCGTAATCCTTCAGCCGGGCCGACAGCTTGCTGAAAAACAGGCCCATGGTCACGCCGCCGGCCATCTGGATGGCCGTGGCCACGCCGGCGGTGGCCGTGTTGCCGAGGTTGGCCTCCTTGAGGTGGTTGGAGATGTTGGTGCCGCAGACGGTGTAGATCAGGAGAAAGGTAAAAGCGATCGCGCCGTAATACAGGACATCCAGCGGCATCCCGGCCTTCTCGCGCTTTTGACCTTTTGCGGCGCTGTCCGGCGCCTGGGGCGCCGGGGCCGCTGTCGGCGCTTCCTTCCTGTCGTTGGGGATGCCGATAAAGCAGGCGATGATGATGGGCACGCCCAGCAGCAGAACCAGATACCCGCCGTACCATACGAGATTGGCCAGTATGCCGCCCAGCACGCTCATGATAATGCCGCCCAGGTTGATAAAGGAGGTCTGGTACCCCACGCTCATCCGGCGCTCGTCCTCGTTGAAGTTGTCAAACATAATACTGGCCGATGTGGATATATAAAAACCCATGCCTGTGCCGATGAGCACGCTGAACAGGCAAAGGTGCCAGAACTCTTCGTGCAGCAGCACCGCCACCAGGCTGGTTCCGGTAATAAGGCCCAGCCCGATGATGACGCTCATTTTCTTGGAGATCCACCGCTTGCCGATCAAAAAGGCTGAGACCAGTGAAAACACCATGGACAGCAGGCTCGGCAATGTCATCGCCGTCTGGATCACCGACAGCGGGTACTCCGGGAAAACCTCCGCATTGATCTTCGCAATTCCGGGCGTCAACGCAAACTGCACCATCTGCATCAGGGACGCGAGCATGATGGAGATAAACAGGATTTTGTTCCGCTTGGTCATTGTTGCCATAGGGCCTCCTCTTTTGCTAGGGCACATATGCCGAAATTGAAACACAGGGTTATTATACATGCCGTTGCGGCCGTTTGTCATGCGGGAATCATGCGTTGCTTTTTATTGCCTCACGGTTTACAATGGCGGTATTCAGTCAATCCAAAGGACGTGATGATGTGCGCTTAACTCTGGGCAAAACGGGGCTCAACGTCAATAAAAACGGGTTCGGGGCGCTGCCCATCCAGCGTATCGGGCGGGAGGACGCCGCCCGTTTGTTAATGAAAGCATACGGCAGCGGCGTCGATTTTTACGATACGGCACGTTTTTATACCGACAGCGAGGAGAAAATCGGCTACGCTCTCGGCCATGTGCGCCACAACATCGTGCTGGCCACAAAAACCATGTCGACGGACGCCGACGGCTTCTGGGAGCAGCTGCACACCTCGCTGCGCCTGTTAAAGACGGATTATGTCGACATTTATCAGTTCCACAACCCCGCCTTCTGCCCCAAGCCGGGGGACGGAACGGGGCTTTATGAGGCGATGGCGGATGCGAAAAAGCAGGGTAAAATCCGGTACATCGGCATCACAAACCACCGCCTGGCCGTGGCCCGGGAGGCTGTGGCATCGGGGCTTTACGATACGCTCCAGTTCCCCTTTTCCTACCTGGCCGACGAGAGGGAAACGGCGCTGGTACAGCTGTGCCGCGATCAAAACGTGGGCTTTATCGCCATGAAGGCCCTGTCCGGCGGCCTTATTGCCAACACGGCGGCGGCCTATGCGTTCATGGCCTCCTTTGACAACGTGCTGCCCATCTGGGGTGTCCAGCGGGAGCGCGAGCTGGACG
>JAJUHI010000266.1 GCA_029267955.1 Sporobacter termitidis
CCGCATCCACCCCTGTCATTCCCGCGAAAGCGGGAATCCATGTCCCGTGTCGTGGTATAGCGGCGCGTAAAGGAACCTTTGGTTCCTTGGGAAGCCGCGCCCTACAAAACAGAAGCGGCTGGCGGGGGTCTAATGCGCCGTCAGGCGTTATGCGCTAACGTTTGGTGCGGTAATACGTAGGGGCCGCCGTCATCGGCGGCCCGATTGTTCCTCTGATTACGGGTCGCCGTGGACGGCGACCCCTACGAACTGTATACAATCATCCCGAACAAGTTGGATACAATCTGGGCTTTACAGAAAGCGTCGCACTCGCGCAGACGGGAACCCGCGCCAAGCACGGCAAGGGCAAGCCCTTGCCCTACCACCTTACTGCGTTCCTGCGTCCTCCCTGTCATTCCCGCGTTACCATCTCTGTCATTCCCGCGCAGGCGGGAATCCCTGTTAAACAAAAACATCCGCCGGAAATCCGGCGGATGCTGTTTTATTGTGCTGTTATATGAGCGCCGTCTGCCTGACGCGCCCTTCGCTCATTGCGCCAGAAGCTGCCGCGCCGCCTGCAGCTTGTCATACAGGCACCGGAGATCGAAGGGCTTTTTGATATACGCCATCGCGCCCATTTCCATGACCTGGTTGATAAAAAAGTCATCGTCAACGGCGGAGAGGACAATGATCAGCGGCCGCTTGGCCAGTTTCATCGCGTTGACCCGCTCCAGGACCTCCCAGCCGTTCATGCGCGGCATTTTCATATCCAGGATAACAATGTCCGGACACTTGTCCGCAATCATGTCCACCGCCTGGCAGCCGTCATAGGCAAAGCCGATGATTTCAAAATCCTGCCGCTTGTCGATTTTAAAATAATCGTCCATAAGTACGGAGATGTCCCGATTGTCTTCGGCATAGACAATTGTGGTCTTGTCCGCCATTAAATCACTCCCCGGCACCGGTGCAGCATGACACCTTATCACGCATATTGTTAAAATTTATAATATAATCGCCGAGGATAATTGTCAATATTATTCAATAATGTCAGATTTAGCTTATTAAAACGCTAAATCGATAACTCTTGATCACGCTTTATTTAAACGGCACCGAGCCGCCAATCAGCTGCGCCAAACGTTCGATCACGGCCAGCTTCGGATAAAGCTCAAACGATTCCCGGCTTGTGGTCCCGGTGGTCACGGCCACAAAATCAACGCCGGCGGCCCGGGCCGTCTCCGCGTCGATGACGCTGTCGCCGATATACACAATGTCTCCGGCAGTTGCCCGCAGCTTGTCCATGGCGGTCAGGAGCGCCTCCGGGTGGGGCTTGTTGTTCTTCACGTCGTCGCCGCCCACAATGATATCCACCAAACGGCTGATATCGAACTTGCCCAGAATTTCGTCGATGCGGTAATGGCACTTGGTTGTGACAATACCTGTTGTGAAGCCCTTGTCCTTTAAATAGGTCAGTACCGGGACGGTGTCCGGCAGCAGCTCGGTCATGGCCGTCATCACCTGGTCGGCCTTTTCCATGAACAGCGTACGGAACATGGCCCGCTGCGCTTCTTCCCCGTTTTGCGTCAGGCGGGTAAAGGTCTCCGGCAGCGTCATGCCGATGGTGCGGCGGATCTCGTTTCTTGGCCGCTCTTTGTATCCCATGGACGTCAGCGCGTAATTGACCGAGGCCACCACCGCGTCCGTGGAGTCTCCCAGGGTGTAGTCAAAATCAAATAAATAAACAGTATACATAGTTCCCTCCCGGGAGCATTATCTCATGTTCTCCCGTCCCGCGCAAGCGCAGCGGTAAATGCAAAAGCCGTCTTTTTCAAGACGGCTTTCGTCCTCCCCTGTCTGTTTGTGTTTAATTTACCATTCAGTGTCAGAATTTTCAAGGATTAATTTCCGCACCTTCGCAAGCTCCGCTTTGGCGAATTTCGTTTCCACATGGAAACCGCGGGCGACATGCCAGTCGATGATGTGGGTCCAGACCTTTTCCGCCTCCTCGTACTGCCCCGCTTCCGTCAGGTGCATGGCCAGAGAATACCGGGTGTCGATCATCTCCGGGTCAAGCTCGTAGGACCGCTCCCAATAGGTAATGGCCTTGTCGTATTTGCCCAGCCGCTTGCAGATGTCCCCGGCGATGACGAGCAAAACGGCGTCGTCCGGGAACCAGGAAATCCCCTTTTCGGCGATGTCATAGGCTTTTTCCAGATCGCCGGCGTATTTGTACGCCACGGTCAGCGCCGCGTAATGCATCGGATTGTCCGGCTCCTTGCACAGCAGCATGGTGTGGCGCTCAATGTTTTCCCGGTGGCGACCCAAGCGGGACAGGAACAATATGTACTGGCGCTGGTTCTTGTAATAGGCCGGCGTTTTATGCGCCGCGCCCATCTCGTCGGCTTTGAGATAGTAGGTTTCCGCAAGTTGCAGATAATAGCGCGCCCGGCACTCGTTGAGGTAGGCGTAGCTCCCCATATCCTC
>JAJUHI010000267.1 GCA_029267955.1 Sporobacter termitidis
GAGGCCAAAGCCTTCCGTGCTGTCGCACAGAAGTCTTCGGCAATTTGAGTGGTACCGCGGGTTATTCTGCCCGTCTCAAAGCAGCGCTTTGGGACGGGTTTTTTGATACCGGATAAGGAGAGAATATAGAAAAAGCACGGGAGGTTCCTATGAATCGAGAATTGCCTAAAACATACGATCCCGGCGAGGTGGAAAAAAGCATCTACAAGCTGTGGTTGGACGGCGGCTATTTTAAGGGGGTCATCGACCCGGAGAAAGAGCCGTTCACCATTGTCATCCCGCCGCCCAACGTCACCGGCCAGCTCCACCTGGGGCACGCCTTCGACGAGACGCTGCAGGACGTCCTCATCCGTTATAAGCGGATGCAGGGCTACGCGGCCCTGTGGGTGCCGGGGACGGACCACGCCGGCATTGCCACCCAGATCAAGGTGGAGGAGGAGCTCCGGAAGGAGGGCCTGACCCGGTACGACCTGGGGCGGGAAAAGTTCCTCGAGCGCGTCTGGGCGTGGAAGCACCAGTACGGCAACAAGATTGTCGAGCAGCTGAAAACCCTGGGCAGCTCCTGCGACTGGGACCGGGAGCGTTTCACCATGGACGAGGGGTGCTCCCGCGCCGTCCGCGAGGTCTTCGTCTCCCTGTACGAAAAGGGGCTTATATACAAGGGCAACCGGATTATCAACTGGTGCCCCAAGTGCACCACGGCGCTGTCGGACGCCGAGGTGGAGCACGAGGAGCAGGCCGGCCACTTCTGGCATATCAAATATCCCGTCAAGGATTCCGACGAGTACGTGGTCGTGGCCACCACCCGGCCGGAGACCATGCTGGGTGACACGGGCGTGGCCGTCCACCCGGAGGACGAGCGGTATCGGCACCTCATCGGCAAAACCGTGATTCTGCCGCTTGTAAACCGCGAAATCCCCGTGGTGGCCGACGAGTACGTGGATAAGGAATTCGGCACCGGCTGCGTGAAGATGACGCCCTGCCACGACCCCAACGACTTTGAGGTGGGTCTCCGCCACAACCTGGAGCAGGTCCTTGTCCTGGACCAGAACGCCAGAATCATCAACGGCGGCAAGTATAACGGCATGGACCGGTACGAGGCCAGAAAAGCGATTATCAAGGACCTTGAAGAGCTGGGCCTTCTGGTCAAAATCGAGGAGCACAGCCACAACGTGGGCGCCTGCTACCGCTGCGGCACCACCGTGGAGCCCATGACGAGCCCCCAGTGGTTTGTCAAAATGGGGCCGCTGGTGAAAGACGCCCTGGCGGTGGTGGAGGACGGGCGCATCAAGTTTGTGCCGGAACGCTTCGTGAAGATCTACAAAAACTGGATGGAAAACGCCCACGACTGGTGCATCTCGCGCCAGCTCTGGTGGGGCCATCAGATTCCGGCCTGGTACTGCGACGACTGCGGCCATATCACCGTCAGCCGGACCGACCCGACGGAATGCGAAAAATGCCGCAGCAAGAACATACGCCGGGACGAAGACGTGCTGGACACCTGGTTTTCGTCCGCCCTGTGGCCCTTTTCCACCCTGGGCTGGCCGGACAAAACGCCGGACCTGGACTACTTCTATCCCACCAGCGTCCTGGTCACGGGGTACGACATCATCTTCTTCTGGGTTGCCCGCATGATCTTCTCCGGCATGGAGCACATGAAGAAGGAGCCGTTCCGCACGGTGCTCTTCCACGGCCTGATCCGCGACGCCCAGGGCCGCAAGATGTCAAAATCCCTCGGCAACGGCGTGGACCCCATCGAGATCATCAACACCTACGGCGCGGACGCGCTGCGCTTTAACATCATCACCGGCAACTCCCCCGGCAACGACATGCGCTTTTACCCCGAGCGCTGCGAGGCCATGCGGAACTTCGCCAATAAAATCTGGAACGCCAGCCGCTTTGTGATGATGAACCTGACCATCGACAAGAGCGCGCTGCCCGCGTCGCTGGAGCTGGAGGACAAGTGGATTGTCTCCAAGCTCAACACGCTCATCCGGGAAGTCAATGAAAACCTGGAGAAATTCGAGCTGGGCATCGCCGCGACGAAAATCTACGACTTTATCTGGGACAGCTACTGCGACTGGTACATCGAGCTGACAAAGCCGCGCTTAAACGGCGACGACGAGGCGGCAAAGCTCGGCGCCCAGCAGGTGCTCCTGTATGTCCTCATCGAGACGCTCAAGCTCCTGCACCCCTTCATGCCCTTTATCACCGAGGCCATCTGGCAGGCGCTGCCCCACGAAGGTAAGGCCCTGATGATCGAAAAGTATCCGGAGTATGACGAAAAGCTCTCCTTCCCTGAGGACGAGGCGAATTTTGAGGCCATTATGGACGCCGTCCGCGCCGTCCGGGCCCGCCGGTCGGAGATGAACGTGCCCCCCTCCAAGAAGCCGCACCTGATCATCGTCACCGACAAGACGGAGATCTTTGAAGCCGGCCGCGTCTAC
>JAJUHI010000268.1 GCA_029267955.1 Sporobacter termitidis
AGGCGGGGGCGTGCCCCCGCCTTTAAGTTTGCTTTTTAGACGCATGTCCGTCTCGCCCAAGGGGGAACTCCCTCCGTCATTTGCTGCGCAAATGACACCTCCCTCAAGAGGGAGGCAAGGGGCAGAGGTGCCGCCTTACCCGGCTAGCGTGCCGCCGCGCCGTTACGGGGCCGGCGGGAACAGATTCAGGAACCTCTGCGGTATCGCCGTCTCAAAACGCAGCGGCGCGTGGGTCAGCGGGTGCGTCAGCTCCAGCTGATGGGCGTGCAGGCACAGGCGCCCCAGGGGGTCGGTCCCGGCGCCGTATTTCTTGTCCCCGGCCACGGGGTGGCCCAGTTCCTTAAAATGCGCGCGGATCTGATTTTTGCGGCCCGTTTCCAGCTGAACCGCCAACAGGGCATACCAGCCGCCCTCCCGGAGCACCTGATAGTTCGTAACGGCCTCCAGACCGTCGCCCGGCCCGCGGCCGGAGTAGACCAAATGGGTTTTCGTCTCACGGAGCCAGGTGTGGATGCGGCCGCTTTTCTCCTTTGGACGCCCCTCCACAACGGCCACATAGCCCCGCAGGGACGCCAGGCTGTTCCAGTTCTCCTGCAGCGCCAGCTTGAGATGCTCGTTTTTGGCAAACAGCACGATGCCGGAGGTGTCTCTGTCCAGACGGTGGACAACAAAAACGCGGGCTTTCGGGTTATCTTGCCGCACGTGCGCCGTCGCCATGCGATAGGCCGTCTGCTCGTCCTCGTACCGGCCAGCGGCAACCGTCAAAAGGCCCGCCGGCTTATTGATAACGAGCAGCTCGCCGTCCTCAAACAGGATGGGCAGCTTGTCCCGCCGCTTTTGCCCCCGGGGGACGGACCGCAGTATCCGGACCGTCTGGCCCGCCTTTAAGGGGTGATCATGCCGCGTCACAACGCGCCCGTCCACCATCACCTCCCTGTGGGTCAGGAGGGATTTGACATTGTTTCTGGATTTGCCGGCAAGCCGCCGGAGCAGAAAGTCCAAAAGGCCCGTTTCGGTGTCCACGGTCAGCTCCAGGTCGGCGTTTTTGCGCTCCGGGTATTGTTTCACGGTATGTTCCAACTCTCTTTAAATGGCGTATAGCAGGCGCAAAGCGCCCCTCCTCCTTATTATCTGCACAGCACGGCCTGGGACACAATGTCGGAGAAGATCTCCATGCCGGTTGTCCGCGCCACGTGGATAACTCTTGAAAACGGGTTGTCCTGCCCCAGAAGGCCGGCAAACATGTTCTCCCTTGACAGAACATATTCCCGGTTGAAGATGACCTCCTCCTGCCCGGCCATGATCGCCACGTAGAATATCCCCGTCTCCACAAGGTCCTGGAAGAAGTGGCTGCCGTAGGACAGCTCGGGCATAAACCCCGCCTCGGGGGAGGAGACCTCGCAGATAACCGACATGTTGCACAGCTCCGCAAAATGGACCGGCACGCCCAGGGACGGCGTTGTGGTCCCCCACCTGCCGGGGCCGACGAGCATGGCGTTTTTGCCCTTGAGAAGGCCGTTTAAAGCGCCGATCTGCCGGGCCACGGCGTATTTGTCCTGCTCGCTGAGGAGCTTGTAGCCCTGGGCATCCACGTAGACCACATAGTCGATGGGCAGCCGGACGTTCCCGCCCATAAAGTTGCCCTTGACGGCGAAGAAGCACTGCTTTTTGTCGGTGAGCTTCGGCATCTCGATGGCCTTGCCCAGGCCTCTGGTCTGCAGCGGCCGGCACTGCAGCAGGTTGATCTTAAAACGGCCGTCCTTTTTAAAATTCACCGTGAACTCAATGTCCACCGGGTAATCGTATACGCGGGACAACAGGGCGAGCATCTCCCGCATCAGCGCCGGGAACTCGGTGTTTTTCAGGAGCTTTTTAAAATCGAAGATATAAGGCGCCTTAGCGTCGGTATAGCCCAGCTCCCGCAGCCTGGCGGCGGCCTGGGTGTCAACGCTTGCAAACAGGCTCTTGTCCGCCTTGATATCCAGAGTAAAAAGGTCCTCCAGCTCGGCGCTTGTCAGCGCGTTGTCCTTGAGTGAGATGATGTCCGCGCCGTGCTGGGTGTATTTTTTCTGGTCCGCGTAATCCATGGGGGACAGGCGCAAAGGGTCGTCCAGACGGACGATTTTGGCGTAATCGCCCACCGCCCGGTCCACCGCCCTGGTGCCAAGGCCGAAAACCAGCCGCAGCATGCCCGCGTCCATATCGATGCTTTTATCCCACACATACAGGTTGGTGGAGTTGCCGACGCCGGCGATATGGGGGAAGAAGCACTTGCCGTACTGGTCGCCCGAGACACGCTGGACAAGGATGGCCATCTGTTCATCCATCTTGAACAGACCCCTCTCCATCCTGTAGGCCAGGGCGTCCTCGCTCATGGTGCTGGCATACACGGTCCGGACCGCCTGCTCAAAGG
>JAJUHI010000269.1 GCA_029267955.1 Sporobacter termitidis
GGCAAACGCGAAAGCCTCCCGGTATGCCGTCGTCCAATACCGAAAGGCCTTACTTGCACATGCCATTTTAGCCTTATTCGCGTAAGCCATCTGTGTAAAGTATAGCACTTTTGGGGTAAACAAATCAAGCGCCGGCTCCTCGGATTTGTAAGATTGAACAGTACAGCGGCGGCCATCATGCGGGCAATGTTATAATATGTTGGCTTCTTTTCCATTTTGATGGTAAAATAGGATTGAGTTCTTAAGGTGCGCAAAAGGAGGATGCTCAATGGCCCATCGGAGCTGCCGGCTACGCCGCCTTTTGACGGCGGGGTTGGCCGCGGCGCTGCTCGGCGCGCCGGCGTCGTGTACGCGGGAGCCTGCCGCCGTTCAGCCCGGCGATGCCACACCGAGTATTTCGCCTACCGTTTCGGCGGACGGGGCGGCCGCCGGGGAAGACCCCGTTCTGATCTCTCTGGCCGGCCTGGCGCCGTATCGGGCGCCGGAGGTCCAGACGGAGACGGTCGAGCCGGAGGATAAGAAGGAAACGATCGCGTCGCTTGCATCAGGGGAGACCGAGGTCTATTTTTACCGGGCGCAAAATAATGATATATATGGCGCGTATACGGACAAAGACGGGAAGATTTGCCGCTTTATACAGGCCTATGACGCCGAGACCGGCTCCGGTTATGAGGACGGGCTTGCCGTTATGGCCTATGACGATCTGTTTGGGACCGACGGTTTCATCATGTGCTACGGCGTCGGCGCGGCGGCCTACGCCCTGGAATATTACTATTTTGACGGCAGCGGCCGCCCGGCCGTTCTGGCCCAGTGCTACAACAGCCATGAGCAGCTAGACCTGGACGGCGACGGGTCCGACGAGCTTGTAACCTTCCATTCCATCATGAGCAGCCCGCAGATCTACTTCCAGCGGGACGGGGTTATTTACATGGCGGATGTCATCGCCCTGGTTCAGGAGCGGTTCCCCGACTGGCGGCGCCTTTCCACCGACGGGCAGGTGCATGCCGCCGGGCCCCGGATAAACCTGTTCTACGGACTGGAGGACGATAAATTGCTCCGGTGCTGCGCCGTGACTTTTACGGCTGATGGACTGGCGGTGGCGGATACGGGGATTGTGCGGCCCGGTGACCGCCCGGAAAGTATAGCGGCGGGAGGCTTTTATGACGCTGATTGATATTACCCAGCCCCTGTTTGAATGCCGGGTGTACCCCGGCGACACCGCGCCCGGTTATACCCGCGTGCATCGTATGCCGGCGGACGAATATAACCTGACCGACATTTCCCTATGCGTCCACAACGGCACCCACGTTGACGCGCCGCGCCATTTTATCGAGGACGGCGCCGGGGTCGGCGCGCTGCCCCTGGGCCTGTTTTACGGGCCCTGCACCGTCGCCGACTGGGACGGCGTCATTAGGCCGGTGCTCGCCGGCTGCGAGGAGCGCCTGCTCCTCCGCGGCGGCGCGGCGGTCACAAAAGAAGCGGCCGAAGCCGTCGTGAAAGCCGGGATCAAACTCTTGGGCGTGGAGAGCCAGAGCGTGGGCCCGGCGGCGGCCCCCATGGAGGTCCACCGGATTCTGCTGGGGGCGGGGGTGGTCCTGCTGGAGGGCCTGGTGCTGACACAGGCGTCGCCCGGCCGCTACACCCTGTCGGCATTCCCTTTAAACCTCGGCCCCGACTGTGACGGGTCCCCCGTCCGGGCGGTGCTCATCAAGGAATAAGGAGTGAGTGGCATGAACCTGACCATCAAAGCCCTGACCCCGGCGCTGGTTGACGATTACCTCAGCTTTTTTGATACCGTCGCCTTTAGCGACCATGAGGCGTGGGCCGGCTGCTACTGCCTGTTTTACCACACCGACCCGGCCGGCGACGCGACGGAGGATACCGGAGCCTGGAACACCGCCGTGCGCAGGGCGCGGGCGGAGCGGATGATCTGGGACGGCGCGCTGACCGGCTACCTCGCCTACGACGGCGACGCGGTTGTGGGCTGGTGCAACGCCGGGGAGAAAAGGAGCTTCTGCCGGCTGCGGGCCGACAGCAGCCTGTGGTTTGATACGGAAAAGGTCAAATCCGTCGTCTGCTTTACGGTTGCGCCGGATATGCGCGGGCGGGGGATTGCCGCGGCGCTGCTGAAGAAGGTGGTGGAGGACGCCGCCGGGCAGGGCTACGCTTATGTGGAGGGGTACCCTGCCGACGGGGACGGGGCGGACGCCTTCCGCCATTACCACGGGCACCCGGAGATGTTTGAAAAACAGGGCTTTGTACCGGTGCGCAGGCTGGAGGGCCGCACCGTTGTGAGAAAGCGCCTGAAAGCATGATACCGGATGTTAGCCCGCCGGCCGTAACAATGGCCGGCGGGTTTTTATTTTAAAAATTAAAAAGCGCCTAAGCAATAATTAAAAATGCATGAAC
>JAJUHI010000270.1 GCA_029267955.1 Sporobacter termitidis
AGCAGGACGGGCTCCTCGCTCAATTACGTCCGGTTCACCCTGCCCGACGCCGCCGTGGGCCGGCTCTATCTGGGCTATGTGTCGCCGAAGGCCTACACCTCGGAGGTGAGCGCGTCCACGCGGTATTACAGAGGGTCATCCCCGCTCCTGTCCGCCGTTTCCTTTGTCCCGGCCGCCGGCTTCACGGGGACGGCAACGATTTCGTATACCGGCTACACGGTCGGCGGCGCGGCCTACTCCGGCAAAATCCTCATCCATGTGGGCAGCGACACGCCCTTTACCGACCTGGGCAACTACGCCTGGGCTTCCGAAGCCATCTCGTACCTTTACCATAACGGCATCGTCACCGGCACCGGCAGCAACACATACAACCCCTCCGGCGCCATGTCCCGGGGCGACTTTGTCCTGATGATCGCCAGGGCGTTTGAGCTCTCCGGCGGCACGGACAACTTCACAGACGTCCCCGCCGGCAGCTATTACTATGACGCGATTTCGGCGGCCAAAGCCCTGGGCATCGTCACCGGCTCGGGCGGCAAGTTCAGCCCCGCCGTCGCCATCACCAGGCAGGACGCCATGGTGATCATCAAGCGCGTCCTCGACGTGAAGGGCATCCCCATCTCCACCGGCACCGCGGCCCATATCGGCGACTTCTCCGACGCCGCCAGCGTGTCCGACTACGCCGTGCCGGCCGTTGCCTCCCTGGTCAAGGCGGGCATCATCACCGGCAGCGGCGGGAAGCTCAACCCCAAGGACCTGATCACCCGCGCCGAAATGGCCGTGATCCTTTACCGGGTCGTCACGCTGTAGGCCGGCCAAGGCTTTAACAACAAAACAACGCCGCTCAATCCATACCACAGGATTGAGCGGCGTGTTTTCTTTGCTTTGCCGCCGGAGCCCTGCGCGGCGGCTATTGGTTGTTAAGCTCCGCGTACTCCAGCATGCCCCGGCAGAGGAACATCACCAGCAGGCCGATGGGAATGTTGCAGACGGTAAGGGCCGTGAAAATGGCCGCATTCTGCCCGGCCTCCGGACTGGCCGTCGCCAGGACGGCCGCCAGCACGATGCCGGGTACGGCCATCGCCACCATCATGGCAAAATACAGGAACAGGATCAGGGATTTGGAGGTTACGCCGCCCCAGAGCCGCTCAACGGCGATATTGACCGACGTAAACAGCAGCGTGAAGGACAGGCGCGCTATGATGCACAGGGCCGTATCCAGCGGGGTCGCGCCCTGTATGACCGCAACCGGGATGAACACAATCAGCGATTCCAGTACGGCCGAGGGCAGCGACTCCGCCAGCGCGAACAGCATTTTCTTCAGGGGCGGCTCCGGGATCATGTAGATATACGGCTTTGTCAGTTCTTTATTGAAGCGGCCCAGCGCCACGATAAAAATCTGGAAGATGGTGGCCGTTGTGAAGACGGAGAATATCCCCGTCTCTTTTGTAAAAATGGCCATGACAATAATAATCGCCGCGTAGATCAGGCGCGCCGGCTCCAGTATGAGCAGGCGGGAACGCCGGTTTTCCAGCAGGTGCTTATAATAAAACACGCTTGCGCCGATACCCTTGCCAATACCGGTTTTGCCCACCTTGACGCGGCTGGGCGCCGCCTCGGCCAAACGGCCCTCTTTGCTGGCCGTGATGGCCGACTGCGCAATTTCCGTGCTTTTGAGCACATCCTCGTAAAAGTCCTGCTTACCGTAGGCAATCAGGCCGATCAGCAGCGCGAGAAAGGCAATGTACAGCCCGGCGCCCAGGATGATCTCGCCAGCGCTGCCCAGCAGAACGCCCTCGATTACCCGCCCGGTCCAGCCGGAAACAGGGAACAGCCCCGCCACCGGGCCGTTGACCGCCGCCACCGCCTTATTAAGCAGCTGCGTCCGGTCGCCCAGTGCGGCTGCGGCAATGTAAGCGGCAAAGGCGAGGATAATACCGATATAGGCGACTTTCATCCGCCGCTTTCTGCCGTCGTCCGCGCTTGAATACGCGTAAATGACCATGGCCGTCACCTGCGCCAAGAAAACGGTGGCGGCATAGCCCAGCAGAATCAGCAGCACGACCCCGTAGGGAATGTTAAAGGCGTTGTTAAGCCAGGCATACTGGAAGATGATGAACAAGCCCACCATCAGCGACGCGCCCAGCTGCCGGCAGAGCCCGTAAAAGAGGACGGACAGCTGCCGGAAGGGCGCTGTGAAAACCAGATTGACATCCGGCATGGTAAACAGGCTCGCCCCGTTGCCGAACCCCTTGTAGGAAATAATGACAAACATGACCGAATAAAACGCCGTTATCCCCGCCGTCAGCTCCCGGATATCCCGGTAGCTTTTGCCGTCCGTCCCGGTCTTTTCCGCACCGACGATGGTCAGGACGACCATACCGGCCAAAAAGATGAGATAGATC
>JAJUHI010000271.1 GCA_029267955.1 Sporobacter termitidis
AAAATCCGGCCTGATCGGCCTGTCCAACGCCACGGCCTTGGATTACGGCGCGCAGAATATCCGCGTCAACGTCGTCTGCCCCGGCCCCATCCGTACAGAGATGCTGGAGCACTCCATGGCGGGCCTGGCGGAAGCCACCGGTACCGACATCACCGGCGCGCTGAACACCCTCACCAAGTTCCTGCCCCTCAAGCGCCCCGCCACGCCCGACGAGGTCTCCGGCGCGGTCGTGTTCCTGGCCAGCGACGAAGCCTCCTTTATTACCGGCACCACGATCATGGTGGACGGCGGCGCCTGCGTAGTCGACCCCTGCGGCGCGGCTGTTTCCAGCGCCGGCCAGAACTGGGGCGGCGGCAAATAAGCCAGGTACTATCATAACAAAAACCTCTCCTGCCGCAATTGCGGCGGGAGGTTTGTGCTTATCGCATTTCAGGCCACTGGGACAGCCATTTTTGCTTGTCGTTGGCCACGGCCTCCACAACCTCCTTGCCGGAGTGAAAGCCGTCAAAGGTCCCGGCGGCGATTTCCCGTTCCACCATGTTCAGTAAATTGCCGTAATATTTGTCCGGCGACATTTCCGTCGTCGTCTGGTGAAAATGCTGCTGCGACGCCTCCTCGGCCAGGCGGGCATATTCGTTTTTCACCTGCGCGATGAGTTTCTCCCGGTTCATTGAATGGCTCCTTTGGTTTTCTTATTGCACATACTGCACCTATAGTCTGTTTCGGAATCCATAAAATATGACCTGTTGTAAAATCGGGGCTTTCCAATTATAATAGTAAACCAAAGAGGTGCTGTGTTTGCGTACACTGGTTATCCTGCTGATTATGTTCGGCATTCCAATCGTCATTGCCCTGGCGGTGCTGGGCGTAATGTTGTCCAGGGCCGGCGATGGGCTGCGGCTTAAATGCACCGACTGCAAGCATTGCAAAAAGCGGCTCGTCAAGCCCTCCGGCGGCTCAAAAGGCCGGGGGCACTATGTTTCAACCTATTGCCATCTCCTGCAGCGGGACTTGAAACCCGATTCAAGATGCATCGTGAAGGATCGGGACAAGGCCATGTACGCGGAAAAGACGATCTAAAAAGCCGCCCTTTCGGGCGGCCTTTTCATTACTAATTATCTTTTCGATATCTCCTTCAGCGCGCCGATGATCACGTCGCCGATGACGGCCACGTCCTCCGCGGAGAAGGCCAGGGAGATGTTGTCGGAGAAGAGCCATTGGGACTGGGGCGGGAATTCGTCATCCCCGGCCCAGAGGAGAAGGCGCACGGTGATGCCGGGGAGGAAGGGGAGGTCGTAGGACACATCGCCCTTGCCCTTGTCGTTTATGACGCCGCCCAGCTTTTCGCAGGCGGCGGCAAAGGCGTCCAGCTTCGCGCCGAAGCCGAAGGCCAGCCGCTTGATGCAACGGCCCTGAAAATTCCTGTCGTACACCTCGCCCCAGGGCAGCTCCCGGTACGGCAGCCAATTGCCGCGGGGCTCTGCAAGCCGGCCCTCCAAGAGATAACGGATCATGAGTATGCTGGCCTCGCCGCCGTAAAGGATGGCGGGGCAGCCGGTTTTGTCGGCGGGCTCCAGTGAAAAGGCCGGCCACGCGGCCAGGATCGTATACCCCAGCGCCCGGAGGGTAAAGACGCCGCGCCCGGCGTCAAAGGGCGCCCCGGTGCGGGCGGCGGCCTCTATAGGGTCCAGCTTTTCGTACCGCTCCTTATAGATGGCAAGGGGCACGCCGATCTGCTGGCTGTCCAGTTTTTTATCTGACATAATAAACTCTCCCTTCTGGGCGCGGGCGATTTACTGCTGTCCTGTCAGACTGGACGGAAACAGCGATGCGTCCGTGTGGGGGAGAAAACAGGCGGCCACAAAAGAATCCATGTAGCCCGGCTGGGTGCTCAGCTCCAGATAGGTCATGCTCTTTGACAGCTCAAAGAGCTTTTTGGCCGTGTCCTCCGAGGTGAGCATGGCATACGCCCCGGCCAGGGACGAGTTGCCGATATAGCTGTATTTCTCCGGGGGCAGGTCGGGGAACATGCCGATGCGGATGGCGTTTTGAGTATTGATGCCACTGCCGATGCCGCCGGCCACGTAAACATGCTCCAGGACGTCCGGCGTAAAGCCTAGGGAGGACAGAAGCGTCATCACCGCCGAGAAAATGGCGCCCTTGGCCCGGATGAAGTTGTCGATGTCCACCTCGCTGATGGCCACCTGGCGGCCGCTGGCCGATTCGTCCGGGAAGGCCAGGATGTAACTGCCTATGTCGAACTCGTCGCGGATGACGCGGCGCCCTTCCCTGACAAACTTGCCTTTGCCGTTGATGATGCCCGTCCGGAACAGCTCGGCAATCAGGTCGATGATGCCGGAGCCGCAGAGGCCGACGGGCCGGATGCCGCCGATGACC
>JAJUHI010000272.1 GCA_029267955.1 Sporobacter termitidis
CTGGATCACCGGGTAGTTCCTGTTTGTGAGGGCCGTCAGCGTATATTGGCCGAGACCGGGGATTGAGAACACCACCTCGGCGATCAGCGCGCCGCCCAGCTGCGCGCCGAACATCCCGCCCACAATCATAATCAGCGGTATGCCCGCGTTCTTGAGGGCGTGGCGGTATCTGATAACGGTTTCAGACTGGCCTTTTGCGCGCGCGGTCGTGATGTAGTCCTGTCGGATCACCTCCAGCATGTTGGAGCGGGCCTGCCGCGCAAAGCCCGCGGCGGAGGCCAGCGCCAGCGAGACGGTGGGCAGAATCCAGCCCTGCCAGTTTTGGATGCCCGAGACCGGAAGCCACCCCAGATGCACCGAAAAAAGCCGGACAAGCAATAAGGCAAACCAGAAGGCCGGCATCGAGACAAAGACCAGCGTCAGAATGATCGCCAGATTATCCTTCCATGAGTATTGGTGGGTCGCGGCGTAGACGCCCAGCGGAATGCCCACGACGACGGACAGCACGGTACTCAAAAAGGCGATTGTCAGCGTGTACGGGAACCTGGACATGATGTCGGGCCCGACGGGGCGCTTTGTGTAGTAGTCCTTTCCGAAGTCGCCCTTCAGCACGTTCCCGATGAATCTGACGTACCGCACCAAAAACGGGTCGTTGAGCCCCAGCTCCTCCCGGACGGCTTCAATCTTCTGCTGCCGCATGCCGTCCGTGTCGTCGATGGGCACGATGATTTCTGCGGGGTCGCCGGGGGCGAGATCAATGAATATCAGGCAAATGAACGATATCCCCAACAGGATAGGGATGAACATCAGCACGCGCTTGATTATGTAAACAATCATACAACCGAATCCTCCTGCTTTTCATAGTGAATCCGCCTTCCGTCAAAGGCGCCCGCGTCTTCCTCCAACCGTCTTCTCCCTCCTCCGTCAGTTTTTGAGCTTGTAATTTTTACACAAAAACGGATACCCGGTATATTCTATGAGTAGAAAAAGTAAATAATAATGTATTTATTTACCATATCGGAAACGAAACCGGGGTGAGATGACACGTTGATAAGGTACATCATCAGGCGCATGCTCCTGATCATACCGGCCGTGCTGGCGATTTTGTTTATCCTGTACGCGCTCATCTATTTCCTGCCGGCGTCGCGCATGGCGGCAATGCCGGCTTACCGCGGGGGCGACGCGCTGGATAAGTTCTTTGCGGCGATGGGCGCCCCGGACAATTTTTTTACTAAATTTATGCGGTACATCTACAACATCGTCGTCCATCAGGACCTGGGGAGGTCCACGGCCACCAGAGCCGGCCTCATAAACGATATTGCCTTTCGCATCCGGAACACGCTTTTCCTGCTGCTGAGCGGCGTGGGGGCCACCATGGCCGCCGGGGTTCCCGTCGGCGTCTATGCCGCGCTCCATAAGGGCCGCGGGGGAGACCGCGCTGTCAGCGCCCTTTCGCTTTTTCTCTCGGCCATCCCGCCCTATTCGATTGCGATGATACTGGCCCTTGTCTTCTGCGTCTCCCTCAGGCTGCTGCCGATATTACAGAGCTATGAGAGCCCGAAGGCGTATATCCTGCCGGCGGCGACGATTGCGCTGGGCGGAGTCGCGTCCGTTGCGAGAATGACGCGGTCGAGCATGCTTGAGGTGCTGGAGCAGCCGTACATCACCGCGCTGCGCGCGAAGGGCCTGGGGGAGAGAAGCGTTGTCATAAAGCACGGGCTGAAAAACGCCCTGCTGCCGATCATTTCAACCCTTGGAGGGTACATTGCGCAGCTTCTCTGCGGGACGCTCGTTGTGGAGCATTTTTTCAACGTCCCCGGTCTTGGCAGCTTTATGTTAACCTCCATCAGCTTCCGGGACCATTTCGAGATCCTTGGGTGCGCGGCGATACTCACCGTTATTCTCATGGCCTTGAACCTGGCGTCGGATATCCTTTACGCCCTCGTCAACCCGGCCATCAGACAGCGGTATGCCGGTAAAACGCGCCCGCGGGGCGGGAAAGAGGCTGACGGATAATGGCAAAACGAAAAAGCAGGCCAGACGATGCACGTCTTGCGCCCATGGAGAAGCCGGGAGGAATCTGGAGGGACGCCCTGCGCCGGTTTTTCAGGAACAGGACGGCGGTTGTCTGCCTGGCCGTATTTTTAATCATCTGTGTTTCCTGCGCCCTGGTGCCGTACCTGACGAAATACGACTATTCCGGCATTGATCCCGGTGACAGGCTGGCAAAGCCGTCCCCGGCGCATCCGCTGGGGACGGACAATCTCGGGAGGGACCTGCTGACGCGGCTTTTATACGGCGGCAGGGTGACGCTGCGGATAACCTTCACGTCCACTGTCCTTGCGCTGATCATCGGGAGCCTCCTGGGGCTTGCCGCCGGGTATTGCGGGGGC
>JAJUHI010000273.1 GCA_029267955.1 Sporobacter termitidis
ATTGACACGATATTAACAGACGGCCCTGGGCCCTGCTTTGACGATATTCTCCGGCATATCCGGATATTTTTTTGCAAAGTTGTCCTGGAACATCTTCGCCAGCCTGTTGGCCGCCTCGTCATAGGCCTTTTTGTCCGCCCAAGTCTCCCGCGGATTCATGATACTGTCCGGAACGTCCGGGCAGGACTGCGGGACGTCCACATTGAACACCCCGTCATGCCGGTACGGGACGCTGTCCAGCGTGCCGTTTAAAGCGGCGGTGATCATGGCGCGGGTATAGCGCAGCTTCATTCTGCTGCCGACGCCGTAGGGGCCGCCGGTCCAGCCCGTATTCACCAGGAACACCTTCGTGTTGTATCTGGCGATCTTTTCGCCCAGCATTTCGGCGTACTTTAAGGGCGGCAGCGGCATGAACGGCTCTCCGAACAGCGTGGAGAAGGTGGGCTGCGGCTCCACGATGCCCCGCTCCGTACCCGCCAGCTTTGAGGTAAAGCCGGTGATGAAATGATACATGGCCGCATCCTGGTTCAGCCGCGAGATCGGCGGCAGCACGCCGAAAGCGTCCGCCGTCAGGAAGATGACGACCTTCGGTACGCCGCCGACGCCCGGGATGACCGCGTTGCTGATAAAGTCGATGGGGTAACCCACGCGGGTGTTTTCCGTCAGGCTGTCGTCGTTAAAATCCAGCGCACGGGTCTCCGGGTCCATGACGACGTTTTCCACAAGGCTCCCGAAACGGATGGCGCTAAAAATTTCGGGCTCGGCTTCCGGGTCGAGGTTGATGCACTTGGCGTAGCAGCCGCCCTCGAAATTGAAGATACCCCGGTCGGACCAGCCGTGCTCGTCGTCGCCGATGAGCTTGCGGCGCGGGTCGGCGGAAAGCGTCGTCTTGCCGGTCCCGGACAGCCCGAAGAAAACGGCGGTCTCGCCGGTATCCGGGTCCATGTTGGCCGAGCAGTGCATGGGGAGGACGCCCTTTTCAACCGGATAGACATAGTTGAGCACGGAAAAGACGCTCTTTTTGATCTCGCCGGCGTACTGGGAGCCGACAATGACAATCATCCGCGCCTCATAGTCGATCATAATGGCGGCTTCCGAGTTGACCCCGTCCACAACCGGGTCGCATTTAAAGCCCGGCACGCACAGGATGACGAAATCCGGCTCGCCGTACTGCGCAAGCTGTTCCTCGGTGGGCCGGATCAATAGCTGCCGGATAAAGAGGTTCTGGCTGGCAAGCTCATTGACAACCCGGAACTTCAGCGTATAGGCCGGGTCCGCGCCGGCCAGGCCGTCGAAGATGAACACTTCCCGGTTTTGCAGATAAGCCGCGGCTTTGCCCTTTATGGCGTTGAATTTTTCCCGGCTGATGGGCTTGTTGGTCTTTCCCCAGGCGATCTGATCGTGAATTGCCGGCGTGTCGACAATGAACTTGTCGTCGGGGCTGCGCCCCGTGTAGCGGCCGGTGGTGACGACCAGCGCCCCGGTGTTGCACAGCGTCCCTTCCCCCCGGCGCAGGGCCGCTTCTGTCAGCCTGGAAGGGGGCAGGTTGCGGTAAACTGCCTTGGCGCCGATGATCCCGAGCTTTTCAATACCAAATGTCTCCACTTCCCGTACCTCCGGATAATTTAATCAGCAGGTTCCTCGTCATGGGACTATTGTATCAAAATTACGCTGGTTTAACAATTTTTCTTCCAGGCTGCCAGAATTTACCGTGTCAAACCACCATCTCCGTCAGGCTGTCGGAGATGATGAGCTTTGCGTCTGTAGCGGCCTGCACCTCTTCCGGGTTAAGGCCCGGGGCAATCTCGCTGAGCACGATCCCCGCCGGCGTGATGTCCATCACGCCCATCTCCGTGATGATTTTCTTCACGACGCCGACGGCTGTCAGCGGATAGGTGCAGGAGGCCATGATTTTCGGCTGCCCCTTGACGGTGTGCTCCATCGCCACAATGACCTTCCGCGCGCCTACCACCAGGTCCATGGCGCCGCCCATGCCCGGCACCCGCTTGCCGGGCACCATCCAACTGGCCAGGTTGCCCTTTTCGTCCACCTGCAGGGCGCCGAGGATGGTGACGTCCACGTGGCCGCCCCGGATGATGTCGAAGGATACCGCGCTGTCGAAAAAGGACGCGCCGGGCAGTACCGTAATGGGGAAGCCGCCCGCGTTGATGATTTCAGGGTCTTCCCTCCCCGGTTCCGCCGCGGGGCCTGTCCCCAGGATGCCGTTTTCGGCCTGCAGCGTGATATGGACGCCCTCGGGCAGGTAGTTGGCCACCAGCGTCGGCAGGCCGATGCCCAGGTTGACGACGTCGCCGTCCCGCAGCTCCCTTGCAACGCGCTTGGCTATAAAATTCTTCGCGTCCATCTACAACACATCCTCCGATTGC
>JAJUHI010000274.1 GCA_029267955.1 Sporobacter termitidis
CAAACAAGCCAACCTGGAGGTATTCATAGAATCGAAAGCAGGCAGCCCGTAAAATCGGGCGGCCTGCTTTCATTTACTTTGCCGACTGTTCAATGCTTTACAAACATGATAGAATGTCGAAAATTATCAAAACCGAGGACGCCGTACGATGCTTGTTACTGTCTTAATGTTTCTTGTGATCCTGTTTCTCCCGCGCCTGATTGTTGTGGCCGCCGACAAGGCGCCCTTTCTCAACACGCTGGGCTCTGTTTTCCTGTGCTATCTGGCGGGGCTGCTGCTCAGCTTCCCCTTCAAGGCGGGCGGCGCCGATATCACGCTGGCTTCCGACTTTTCGTCGGTGCTTGTGTGCGTCGGCATGCCGCTTATTTTATTTTCAGCGGACCTCCCCGCTTTAAAGAAACTGGCCAGGCCCATGCTGATATCCTTTGGCCTTGGGACCGCAGCGGTTATCGTCGCCGCGGCGGGGAGCTATTTTCTGTTCCGGAATCTCGTGCCCGACGCTTTGAACATCAGCGGGATGCTCGTCGGCACCTACACTGGCGGCACCCCCAACATGTTTGCCATCGGCAGCGCTCTGGGCGCCGGGAGCGACCGGATCGCCCTGCTGCAAACCGCCGACATGATCGGCGGCGGGAGTTACTTTTTGCTGCTCATCTCCGTTTTGCCCCGGCTTTTAAAGAAGGTGCTGCCCGAATACAAGCCGGTAAGTAATCAGCCGGCGGAAGACCCGGAGCTGGCGGCCCGATATACCGGCGAATTTTCCGGGCACAAGCAAAGCGTCAAGCCTTTGCGGGCCTTTTTAAGCCGGCTGGGCCTTGTGGGCCTGGCTGTTGCCTGTTTTGCCGTCGCCGCCGGCATCTGCCTGCTGCTGCCCAGCCAATACGGCAACACGGGGCTTGCCAAGCTGGGTGAATACACGGTTGTCATCATGTTGGTCGTCACCACCGGCGGCGTCGCCCTCTCCTTTGTCAAAAAGGTTCGTTACGCCCCCGGCTCTTACAGCACGGGCCAGTATTTTATCCTCATGTTTTCTGTCGTGATGGGGCTGTGCTTTGACCTGTCCGTCATCGGCGGCGTTGTGACAATCCTCGTCATGCTGCTGACCATCCAGTACGGCACGGTGCTCCTTCACCTCCTGCTGGGCCGGCTCTGGAAAATCGACTACCACACCCTGATGATCACCTCCACGGCGGGGGTCTTCGGCCCGGCCTTTATCATTCCGGTAGCCAAGGCGCTCCGTAACGACGAGATTATCCTGCCGGGCATTCTGTGCGGCATCCTGGGTTATGTGATCGGCAATTATCTGGGCATCGGCGTTGCCAACCTGCTCAGGCTGGCCGGAGGTTAAATCTATGAAAATGGTCGTCATCGGCCCGGGCGCCATCGGCGGCGTGACCGCCGCGTTCATGGCCAGGGCGGGGCTGGACGTCACCCTGGTCTGCCGGCGGCAAAGCACGGCGGAAACCATACGCACCACGGGTGTCCTCATCACCGGCCGGCGGGGGACGCACCGCATCCCGCTCAAGGCCGTGGCCGCGGTATCCGAGCTGACGGATACGTACGACTGCTGCCTCATCGCCACAAAGGCCTACGACCTGGAAGCGGCCGCAAGGGCGATTTTGCCCTATCTGACGCCGGAAGCGCCTGTCGTCTCCCTGCAAAACGGCATCTGCACCGGCGCCCTGGCGGAGGTCGTCGGCCCCCATCGTACCGTAGGCGCCGTGATCACCTGGAGCAGCACCTTGCTGAGCGATGCCCGGCTGGAGATCACCGGCGAGGGCGGCTTTATCATCGGCAGGCTTGACGGCTCGTCCGGCCCGGACCTGGAAAAGCTCCGGGACGCCATGAGCACGGCGTTCCCCACCGCCATAACCGATAATATCCTGGGCCACATGTTTTCCAAGCTGATTATCAACTCCGGCATCACCTGCGGCGGCGCAATGACGGGCCAGACACTGGGCCGGATGCTCCTTGCCCGGTCGGCGCGCCGATTCTTTATTGAGATTGTCCGGGAAGACCTGGCGGTGGCAAAGGCCATGGGCCTTTCGGTGCCGCCCTTCGGCGGCCGGCTGGATTATGACCGTTTTCTCAGGGGAACTACCCTGCCTGCCATACTGCGCCGCCACCTCACCCTGCTGGTCGTCGGCCTCAAATACAGAAAGCTCAAGTCTTCCTCCCTGACGGCGCTTTTGCGGGGCGGCAAAACGGAGGTGGACACCCTCAACGGCTGGATTGTCCAAAAGGGCCGGGAGCTGGGCGTCCCGACGCCGGTAAATGCCCGGGTCGTCCAGCTGATCAAGGAGATCGAGGCCGGCAAGCGCCGGATCGCTCCCGGCAACCTTGCCCAGACTTTAGATACGGAAGGAAAATGA
>JAJUHI010000275.1 GCA_029267955.1 Sporobacter termitidis
CGTCGTCACCATACAGGAGGGCGGCGGCCCCGCGCCGGAAGGCACGGACGATACCGGCCGCGCCGCTTTGGACGACCTGCTGTCCGACTGGGAATCAAACGGCTACCCGGACGATATCGGCGGCGTGTTTTATGACCAGGAGACCGGCAAGATGACGATTCTGCTGGTGCGCCCCGGCGGGGCCGAACGGGAAAAGGAACTGAAGGCGCTGGTCCCGGGCATTGAGATTCTCCCCTGCGCCTATTCGTACAACGAGCTGCTCCGCGTCCAGAATGAGATCATCAAAGAAATGTCGGCGCAGACGGCGGGCAATGTGACGATTTATTCCGCCGGCATCGGGTATACAACGATTGACGGCAAGGTCGCCGGCTTCGGGGAGAGCGGCAAGGAATTCCGCGTCGTCGTCAGCGTCGACGAGAGCGTCTATCAGGAAACGGCCGACCGGCTGTATGCGCTTTACGGGGATAAGGTCTATGTGGAGGCCGGTACGGCGCCGGTCCCCATGATTGACGGCCTTGTAAAGCCCGCGCCGGCAAAGTCAAACGCGCCCTGGACCTTTGCGCTCTTCGCCGCCGCCCTGCTTGCAGCCCTTGCGACAATCTTTACGCTCACCCGCCGGCACGGCCGCGTGTTGCAGACGGTCAACGGAAATACCGTGACAACCAGCGGCCGGTCGACCAGAAGGCAGGTTGAAAAGGCCGTCAGAGAGGCCGCCGTCTCCCCCGGCGACGCCGTCTTCGACCGTATTAAAAGAGATATCTAAACCATCCGCGCCTGATATGGCGCGGTAAAACCCAAGCCCGGTATCGGTCCTGCCGCTGCCTCTCACGGCGCAGGGCCATACCGGGCGCTTTCGTCAGGGGCGCGTATAAACCAGTTTTAATCGGGGTCGTTTTTTGATACAATAAAGCATCTCCCCTCCCCGGCACGGAAGGAATCGGAAAGCGAGGTGCAGGCAATGGGCATATACGACCGGGTAAGCACGGGCCTTAAGGGCTTTGACCAGGTCATCGACAACCTTCGTCTGGGCGACAACGTGGTGTGGCAGGTGGATTCCGTCGCCGACTATAAAATTATGGTGGATCCCTACGTCGCGCAGGCCCGGGTCGATAACAGGGCGCTGGTCTACGTCCGTTTCGGCAGCCACGAGCCCATTGTGGAAGACAGCCCGGATACTAAAATTTATCATGTTGACCCCAGCAAAGGCTTTGAGAATTTTGCCATCGAGGTCCATATGATCGTCAAGGAAGCCGGCAGGAAGGCGTTTTTTGTGTTTGACTGCCTGACGGACCTTTTAAAATACTGGAATTCCGACCTAATGATCGGCAACTTTTTCAAGGTCACCTGCCCGTTTCTGTATGAGCTGGACACCGTGGCCTATTTCGCGCTCATACGCGACGCCCACACTTTCAACACCATCGCGGGTATCCGTGAGACGACGCAGCTGCTTTTAGACTTATACCGGGTCAATGACAAGCTCTATGTACATCCATTGAAGGTATGGCAGCGCTACTCCTCCACCATGTTCTTCCCCCACCTGATCGACGGTCAGGAGGCTGTCTGTATTACGGCCAGCACCGAGGTTGCCGAGCTGTTCTCCAGCATCCGCCGCAGCGGGGACCGGCTCGACTACTGGAATATCACCTTCAACAAGGCGAAAGAAGCCCTGGCGCTCCCGCCGGAGGAGCAGGAGCCGGTCAAAAAGCACCTGATGCACATGCTCATCGGCAACCAGTCCCGCATGTTTGACCTGTGCTGCCGGTATTTTACCCTTAATGACATTCTCACAATCGCCTCCAGAGAAGTGGGCACGGGCTTTATCGGCGGCAAAAGCGTCGGTATGCTCCTGGCCAGAAAGATACTCGAGCGGGAAGGCGGGGAACGGTTTATCCCCTACATGGAGCCCCACGACTCCTATTATCTTGGCTCGGATATTTTCTACACCTACATTGTGCAAAACGGCTGGTGGAAGCTCCGGACGGCGCAAAAGTCCCGGGAGGGCTATTATAAATACGCGCCGGAGCTGAAGGAAAAGCTCTTGACCGGCAAGTTCCCCAAGGATATTCAGGAGCAGTTTGTCCAGCTGCTGGAACACTTCGGCCAGTCCCCCATTATCGTGCGCTCCAGTTCCCTGCTGGAAGACAACTTCGGCAACGCCTTCGCCGGCAAGTACGAAAGCGTGTTCTGCGCCAACCAGGGCACCCCCGAGGAGCGGTACGAGGCCTTTGAGCAGGCGGTCCGGACCGTGTATGCCAGCACCATGAGCGAGGACGCCCTGGCCTACAGGATGGAGAGGGGTCTGTTCAAGATGGATGAACAGATGGCCATCCTTGTCCAGCGTGTCTCGGGCGACCAGTACGGCA
>JAJUHI010000276.1 GCA_029267955.1 Sporobacter termitidis
AGATTTTCAATATTCAATGACGTCCCCCCAAAAAAATATCCGAAAAACACTGCTAAACCGGGCTGCACGTACATATGGAGGATTATAGCATCTGTTCATTTTGCGGTCAAGCGCGCGGGGGCGGCCGCCGCCCGGGAGCTTCGTGCCGGAGGCGTTATTCCCTTTTGTAATGAACCCCAAAATGTGGTTGATTTTGCGCGGACATCGTGCTACTATCTAAAAATAGAATAACGTAAATCATATTTTAAATAAATGCATAATAATATACAAATAAATGCAATCAAATATGTCAATATTCCTTATTTATATTATTTGATGCCGGTTTTTGATGAGGTCGCACTGCCGTCGGCATATAAATAGAGTGGGAACCTGCGGTGTTGCGTCGCAAAGTACGTAAAAACGTCATTGCAATCTATCAAATACGAATGGAGGTAATCACGTGGCAGAAATCAAGAGCCCCAAGGCAGTCCCCGGCACAGCACCCCCGCCCGTAGGAGCCGATAAGACCGTCATTAAGGCAGTCAACCTCAGTGGCGGCATCTTCGGCGCCTGTCCCGCGCAAGTCGACGTCAAGGATGGGAAAGTTATCCGCATCCGGCCGCTTCATTATGACTCCAAGTACGACTACGAAAGCTTCAATCCGTGGGAGATGGAACGCAACGGCGTCAAGTTCAGGCCCTTAAGCAAATCGGTGCCGCCCCCCTGGGGCCTGGCCTACAAAAAAAGAGCCTACTCCCCGAACCGCGTACCGTACCCGATGAAGCGCGTCGACTGGGACCCCAACGGCGAACGGAACACCCAAAACCGCGGTTCCAGCAAGTTTGTACGTATTTCCTGGGATGAGGCGACGGACATCATCGCCTCCGAAATCAAGCGCATCCATAAGGAATACGGCCCTCTGGCAATTCTTTTGCAGTGCGACGGACACTCGGAAAGCAAGCTGATCCACGCGCCCCACGGCTGCAGCACGCTGCTGCTGAGCAAAATGGGCGGCTTTACCCAGCAGGTGAGAAACCCGGACAGCTGGGAAGGCTGGTACTGGGGCGCCAAGCATGTGTGGGGCAAAGGCTTTATCGGCAATATGGCCCCCGCCGAGAACCTTGTATACGACATGACGCAGCATACCGAGCTGCTCATCGTCCAGGGCGGCGATCTGGAAACCACCCCCTGGGGCTTCCGCGGGCAGATGGCGAGCCGCCTGATGTTCTTCTGGCAGAAGGCGGGGATGGAACAGGTCTACATATGCCCCGATCTGAACTATTCGGTGGCCATCCACGCCAACAAGTGGATACCGGTCCTCCCCAACACGGACGCCGCGCTCCAGCTGGCCATTATCTATACCTGGGTCACAGAAGGCACCTACGACAAGGAGTACGTGGCCACCCACGCGGTGGGTATGGATAAGATAGAGGCCTACGTGCTGGGAAAGGTGGACGGCGTGCCCAAGACGCCGAAGTGGGCGTCCGAGAAAACCGGCATCCCCTCCTACACCATCAAAGCCCTGGCAAGGCACTGGGCGAAGAAAACGACAAGCGTCGGCCACTACTTCGGCGGCGGCTATATCCGCGGGCCGTACTCCACGGAGCCCGCGCGCCTGGAGGTCATCCTGCTGGGGATGCAGGGGCTGGGCAAGCCCGGCGTGCACCATGCCCAGATCGCGTACATGGGTATGCCGAAGAACATCACCTGGGACCAGCTCAATTACGACATCGCCAGCTCCGACACCACGAAAGGCTTCCAGGAGTATTCGGGCACCTTTGAAACCATCAAGCAGAAGGACCCCGAGCTCCATGAACGGATATTCAATCCGCACCGGGGCACGCCGCAGGCGTGGGGCAAGCAGCTCATACCGAAGACTCTCATTGAAGAAGCGATCAAAAAAGGTACCGACAAGTCGCTGGAATTCTGGGGGACGGGCGGCCATGAGGAGGAGCCCATTGACCAGATGGTCAAATACACCTACCCGTGCAAAAAAGGCGACCTGCGCGCCATACCGGGCGCTACAAAGGATAAGGAGAAACTCAAGCACGACGGGCGGGACATCGAAACGACGTATGAAAAGATCGACTATGACGGCGTTCCGATCCGCATGGTATGGACGGATACACCCTGCCGTCAGACCTGCTGGGGCGACGGCTTTGATATCGGCATGACAATCCGCGACCCGCAGATCGAGTTTGTCCTGGCGCAGCACCCATGGCTGGAAAACGACTGCATCTACGCGGACATCGTGCTGCCCACGAACACCACCCTGGAGGTGGACGACGTGATGCCCTGCGTCCGCGACGGCGAGCACTTCCAGTCCATGCTCAACATGCGGCAGGCCATCCCGCCGGTGGGCGAG
>JAJUHI010000277.1 GCA_029267955.1 Sporobacter termitidis
ACCTCGAGGGCGGAATTGACAATTTCCGGCCCGATGCCGTCGCCCTCAATCACGGCGATATTGTAATTCATCGGCACGCGCCTCCCTTGATGGAGTTCAAAAGTCCGCCGGCGGCGATGATCTTCTGCAGGAAGGGCGGGAAGGGGGCGAAGGCCGTGACCGTATTTTTCGTCAGGTTACGAAGCTCGCCCTTGTCAAAGTCGATTTCCAGCCTGTCGCCCTCGTCGATATCGGCGTCGCACTCGATGATGGGCAGGCCGATGTTGATGGCGTTCCGGTAAAAGATGCGGGCGAAGCTCTTGGCCACCACGGCGCCGACGCCGGACTCCTTGATGGCCAGAGGCGCGTGTTCGCGGGAGGAGCCGCAGCCGAAGTTGCTGCCCGCGGCGATGATGTCGCCCCTTTTGACCCGGGAGACGAAGGTGGCGTCCAGGTCCTCCATGCAGTGGGCGGCCAGCTCCTTGGCGCTGGAGGTGTTCAGGTAGCGGGCGGGGATGATCACGTCGGTATCCACGTTGTCGCCGTATTTGATGACGTCGCCTGTCAGTTTCATATCGTTGTCCTCCTTATTCAGCGGGTGCGATTTTACCGGCCAGGGCCGAGGCTGCGGCTACGGCGGGGCTGGCGAGATAGACCTCGCTCTCGGGGTGCCCCATGCGGCCGACAAAGTTGCGGTTGGTGGTGGCGACGCAGCGCTCGCCCTTGGCAAGGATGCCCATATGTCCGCCCAGGCACGGCCCGCAGGTGGGAGTGGATACGGCGCAGCCGGCCTCGATAAAGACTTTCAGCAGGCCCATTTCCATGGCGTCCAGATAAATTTGCTGGGTGGCGGGGATGATGATGCACCGGACGTTGTCGGCAATCTTTTTGCCCCGAAGGATATCCGCCGCCACAATCAGGTCTTCCAGACGGCCGTTTGTGCAGGAGCCGATGACCACCTGGTCGATGGGGATATCGGGGATATCGTCAAAGGTGCGGGCGTTTTCCGGCAGGTGGGGGAAGGCCACCGTCTGCTTCACTTTTGACAGGTCGATGTCAATCACCCGCTCGTAGACGGCGTCGGGGTCTGCCTCATAAATCACCGGTTTGCGGTCGGTGCGGCCCTTCAGATACTCCAGTGTCACCTCGTCCACGGGGAAGATGCCGTTTTTCGCGCCGCACTCGATGGCCATGTTGGCGATGCAGAGCCTGTCGCTCATGGAGAGGTTTTTCACGCCGTCGCCGGTGAACTCCATGGACTTGTACAGGGCGCCGTCCACGCCGATGAGGCCCAGGATGTGGAGGATCACGTCCTTGCCCCAGACGTTTTTGGAGAGCTTGCCCGTCAGGTTGAACCGGATGGCCGGCGGGACCTTCAGCCAGACCTTGCCGGTGGCCATGCCGGCGGCCATGTCGGTGGAGCCGACGCCGGTGGAAAACGCGCCCAGCGCGCCGTACGTACAGGTGTGGCTGTCGGCGCCGATGACGAGGTCGCCCGGGACCACCATGCCCTTTTCCGGCAGCAGCGCGTGCTCAACGCCCATGGTGCCCACGTCGAAAAAGTTGACGACGCCCTTTTCCCGGGCAAATTCCCGAATCTGCTTCGACTGCTCGGCGGCCTTGATGTCCTTGTTGGGGACGAAGTGGTCCATCACGAAAACAACCTTTTCCTGATTGAACACACAGTCGCAGCCAGCCTTGTTGAACTCGTTGATGGCCACGGGCGTGGTGATGTCGTTGCCCAGGACCAAATCCAGGTCCGCTTGGATGATCTGGCCCGCCTCAACGCTTTTTTCGCCGCAGTGGGCAGCCAGTATTTTTTGTGTCATTGTCATGCCCATAAAGTTGCCCCCTTTTTGATATTCAGGACGGGCGGCCGGATAGGTCCGCCCTCTACGATTGGTTTTTCATGTATCAGCGGCCTTGCGCGGTCGCCCGGGCCGCATCTTACGCCGTTGCGGCTTCATCCTCCATGCACAGCTTATACTCCAGCGAATCCACGAGGGCGGCGAAGCTGGCTTCGATGATGTCGGTGGAGACGCCCACGGTGATCCACTTGCGGTGCCCATCTGTGGACTCGATCAGCACGCGCACCCTGGACCCTGTGGCGTGGCCCGTTTCCAGCACGCGCACCTTGTAGTCGATCAGGTGGACCTGGGACAGCACGGGATAAAAGACGGTCAGGGCCTTGCGCAGCGCCGTATCCAGGGCGTTAACCGGGCCGTTGCCCACGGCGGCGGTGGTTTCGGCGTTGCCGTCCACCCGGATTTTGATCATGGCGTTGGAATTCATCTCGCCGTCCGGCTCCGGCCATTCGCTGGTGGCCTTGTACAGGTCCAGCGTGAAATGGGGCTTG